>JBDLIV010000176.1:0-4618 GCA_039714675.1 Thermodesulfobacteriota bacterium | reverse complement strand
GCATTATGAATTCTTAAAAAACCTGCAGCCTGCTCAAATGCTTTTGGTCCGAGTCTCGGGACGTTTAAAAATTCTCTTCTGGTTTTGAAAGGCCCGTTCTCATTTCGAAATTGGATCATATTGGCGGCAATGACACTGTTGAGGCCGGAGACACGACAAAGCAATTCCCTGCTTGCGGTATTTACTTCGACACCCACCTGGTTAACACAGGATACAACAATATCATCCAGGGCATTTTTCAGCATTTTCTGATCCACATCATGTTGATACTGACCAACACCAATGGATTTAGGATCCAGCTTGACCAACTCGGAAAGAGGGTCCAAAAGCCTTCTGCCAATGGAAACAGCACCACGTACCGTGATATCGTGATCCGGGAATTCATCCCTTGCAACCTGTGATGCTGAATAAATAGATGCACCGCTCTCATCCACCATTACAATCTGAATACTGCTGTCAAGTCCTATTTTCTTTACAAAGGTCTGGGTTTCCCGCCCGGCAGTTCCATTCCCAATAGCAATAGCCTCAATATGATAGTTTTTCACAAGATTCAGCAGACTCTTTTTTGCCTTTTGATTATTCCCTTGATGGGGAAAAATAAGATCATGATGCAACAGTTGTCCCTGTGCATCCAGGCAAACAACTTTACACCCGGTCCTGAACCCGGGATCAATGGCAAGAATTCTTTTTTGGCCCAGGGGAGCTGCTAGCAGCAGTTCCTTTAAATTCCCCGTAAAAACTCTGATGGCAGTCTCATCAGCCTTTGCCTTTAATTCGCTGATACACTCTTTTTCAATGGATTTTGATAAAAGCCTTTTATAGCTGTCTTTTATAGCAGATCGAACTTGCTCAGCCGATCTGGACCGGTTTTTTACATATTGGTTTTCAATCAGGCGCAGTGCCCTCTCTTCATCCGGCAGGACATGCAGAGAGAGGACAGACTCATTGTGCCCTCTAAGCATTGCAAGTACTCTATGGGAAGGAGCTTTAAAGGCTTTCTCCGACCAGTCAAAATAATCTTTGAATTTTATCCCTTTTTCCTCTTTTGCTTTTTTTACCCTGGATTGAATCTGTGAGGTATCCAAAAACAATTTGCGGATACCGACCCTGACATCAATATCCTCATTGACGGTTTCCGCAATAATATCCCGTGCCCCGGATAAAGCTTCTTCTTCAAATGCAACTTCTTTTTGGGTTGAAATATACTTTTCTGCTTCCTTCAGGGGATCATGATCTGTTTGATTTAAAAGAAAGTCAGCCAGGGGTACAAGTCCCTTTTCCCTTGCAATCTGCGCCCTGGTTCTTTTTTTAGGCCGGTATTTTTCATACAGATCCTCAAGCTGTGTCATTGAGGAGGCATTTTGAATATCAAACAAAAGAGTTTTGCTTAAAAGATCACGTTCCGTTAAAGATTTAAGGATATTCTCTTTTCTGCTGTCAAGGGCATTCAATTGCTCGATTCTGTCCCGGATATCGGTAATAACTACTTCATCTAATGACCCGGTCAATTCTTTCCGATACCTGGCAATAAAAGGAATTGTGGCACCATTATTCAGCAACTGAGCAACCGCTGAAACCTGTTGCACGGATAAATTCATCTCCCTGCTGATAATTTTAATTATTTTCAAATGCATACTAATAAATACTTGAATCAGCTAATCATCGTGTTTTTTCACGAGCAATATGTTCATTAACATGAGAGCTTATAATCTTTTGAACCATCTGTGCAATATCATCGATTTCCATGTGCTCAAATCTTGAATAGGGTATCTCATCAAGAACCTCAAGTTTTATTTTATGCCTGCCACGAAAAACAAGAGAATATTTTGGAAGAGCATTTTTACTATTATTGATAACAAGAGGTATAATGGATTTTTTCATTTTTTTTGCAAGAATAAAGGCACCTGGTTTAAAGCCTTTCACTATACCGGTCTTTGATCTTGTACCTTCAGGAAACACCATTATGGATACATTTTGCTCCAGCAGCTGTTCACATCGTTCCATCATTAACTTGATACTCTGCTTATCCCCTCTTTTAAGTTTAACATCTCCGTTTAAAAGCATGTTCCAGCCAATAAAAGGCAGCTTGAAAACAGCAGCCTTGGAAATCCATCTCATGGGAAAATAGAGTTGATAAATCACAAGAATATCTAATTGAGACTGGTGATTGGATACAAATACATAATTTTTTTTCATATCCAGTTTTTTACGATTTTTGATTTTAACACTCCAAAGCGGCATGAACCATATATATAAAGATGCCCAGAAAGAGGAGAATAGATTCACCATTACAAGGCGTTTATCAAAAGGAAATGTAATTAATCGAATAATGGCGGCAATGGATACCATGAACATTGCACTTATTCCAATGAATGCAATGTATGCATAGGAGTAAAATATAACACCTATATCTTTAAAGCTCATATGGAGTCAAGCTCTCCCATCCTTTTTCAGTTACAAGCAGAGTCTGTTCAAATTGTGCGGACAGGGAGCCGTCATCTGTAACAGCAGTCCAATTGTCTTCAAGCACATGAAGCTCTTTTTTGCCAAGATTAATCATGGGTTCAATGGTAAATACCATACCTGGAACAAGGGTTATGCCATCACCTCTTTTCCCGAAATGCAAAACCTGGGGCTGCTCATGGAAATCAATACCTACGCCATGGCCGATAAATTCTCTAACTACAGAACAACCCTGTGATTCAGCATAATTTTGAATGGCATATCCGATATCTCCAAGTGTTGCGCCAGGAGCTATTGCTTCAATTCCTCTTTTTAGCGATTGAGCTGCAACATTAACGATTTTTTCTCCATCCTTTGTGGGAGTTCCCACAAAAAATGTTTTACTTGCATCTGCATAATATCCGTCCAATATTGGAGTGATATCAACATTTACAATATCTCCATCTTTTAAAATACGCTCTCCTGGTATACCGTGGCAGATAACATCATTTATTGATACACACACACTTTTGGGGAAACCCCTGTAATTCAGAGGCGCCGGAACTGCTCCTGCCTTAATAGTCTCTTCGTGGACAAGGGTATTGATATCATCTGTTTTAAGCCCGGGTGCAATCATTTTTTCAACCTGGTCAAGAATTGATAATAAAAGCTCTCCGCTTTTTCTTATCCCGTTGATTTCATGTGAATCTTTTAAATGGATATCATATCTTCGTTTATACTCTTCTTTAATACTGATTTCTATTTTTTTATTTCTACAGCAATTTTTATATTTTTTCCCACTGCCGCATGGGCATGGGCTGTTTTGTCCAATTTTTACAGATTTATGTTTCATTTAATTTAAAGCTCCTGCTGGATAACCCCATAATGAATGGGGATAGGCATTTTTAATTTGAATTTTAATCAGATCGCCAACCTTTGCTGATTCAGAGGGGAAATGAACAATTTTATTGCAAGCACTTCTTCCTGTCATCTGTTCCATATTTTTTCCCTTTTTTTCAAATCCATTGTGTTTTTTTGCACTCTTTCCTTCAACCAATATTTCAAGAGTTTTTCCGATTAAACCCAAGTTTTTCTCTTTTGTATAATGTTCTTGTAATTCCAATAAGTTATTGAGTCTGTCAAGTTTTTCCTTTTCATCAACCTGATGTGAAAATTTTGAGGCAGGAGCAGAAGATCTGTCAGAATAAGCAAAGGCAAATATGGAATCAAACTTGATTTCACGTAAAAGATCCATTGTCTCATTAAAATCATCCCTGGTTTCTGAAGGGAACCCAACAATGATATCCGTGGAGATCCCAATATCAGGGCATTGTTTCTTAAGGTCTAAAATCCTTTTGATATAGGTTTGTCTCGAATACCCCCGGTTCATTTTTCCAAGAATTTTGTCTGATCCTGACTGTACAGGCAGATGAAGATGGTTGCAGACTTTATCAAGATCCTTTATGGCATGAATCAAATCCATGGAAAGATCTTTGGGATGGGAGGTAGCAAATCTGATTCTCTGTATCTTTTCGATTTTACTAACCTTGGCCAAAAGTTGAGCAAATGAGATTCCTCCCTCCTGCTGACCATAGGAGTTAACATTCTGTCCAAGAAGATTTATCTCTTTGACACCTGAACTGGCAAGCAGGAAGATTTCTTTAATAATACTTTCAGGGCTTCTGCTTCTCTCTTTACCTCTAACATAAGGTACAACGCAATAGGTACAGAAATTTTCACACCCCTGCATTATTGTAACAAACCTGGAAATTTTATTCTCTTTAAAACTTAAAGCACTATGATCAGGAATAGTTGACCCTGCAGCATCTGATTCAGCAATATCTGATTCTAAAAGAGCAGGCATTATTTCATAGATCTTTTCAGAACCATTTATATCCACGATTCTATTTTTACCTGCTTTAACAGCATTAATGTGCTGCCCAAATCGTGAAAAAGCCTGGGTTCCCAGTACAATATCAAGATGAGGTACTCTTTTAAAAGCATTTTTGCCTTCCTGCTGAGCCACACATCCTGCCATTACAATAATCATATGGGGATTTTTTTTTTTAATTCTGGCAAACCGACCGAGAAAACTGAATGCTTTCTCTTCAGCCTTATGGCGGATGGAGCAGGTGTTGCAGATTACTATATCAGCTTGATCCATATCATGGGTTTG
>JBDLIV010000175.1:0-4619 GCA_039714675.1 Thermodesulfobacteriota bacterium | reverse complement strand
AAAATTGCGTATCCAGTTTACTGACTTAAGTATTAAACAACTTTTTAACCTTGATTATTTTCTTAGAAATTGTGTCACATAACAGGCGATATATCCAAACAATATAAAAAAAGGGGGACAGTGACATGGAAAAAAAATTGGAATCGGGTAGTTTAAATATCGGTTCTGACGGTTCAATTAACAATGGGGTGGCTTATGATCTCAATAATCTTTTATCAGCGATAAAAGGAAGAACTGTTCTAATGATGAACAGCGTAGATCAGTCTCATCCGATTCGCAAACAATTTAGTGAAATTTTAATATGCGTAGATAAAGGTATTAAGACTACTGAACTTTTGTGGGATTTTGATAGAGTTAATAAAGATTTTAGATGTTCAAAATAGACTTTTAAACCATCATAAGAAATTAAATTATATATATATTCATAAAAATTTGAAAAAATTGTTTCATTAATTTCTTCAAATTGTTTTTGATAAAAATATCAATACGGGATGCCCTAAAAAATCAAAAAATATTTGAGGGGTTAAAGATAAATTTTTTCTTGCTTGTTAATTCCAAAGACATGTTGTGTCCTTCCTGGTGCTGTGGGCATATTTTTCAGAGTTATAAAAATTTTTTAGCTATTTCTTGACAAAAGGCACAAAAGCATTTACTTGTTTTTATACCATGCTCCTACTTCTCAAAATTTCCATTGCTGCTTTGATCTTTGCAATCGGCATGAGTGCAACCAGACGGGACATTACCTACCTCTGGCACAAGCCGATTCTGCTGCTTAAATCCATTGTTGCCATGTACCTGGTAATGCCGGTTACAGCTGTTTTGATATTGCTTATTTTTGACCTGCCATCAAGCACTGAGCTGGCGCTCGTCATCCTGTCGATTTGTGCCGGAGCGCCGCTATTACCCAAAAAACTTATTAAAATCGGTGGCGATCCCACCTATGTTTTCAGCCTTATCGTCACCACCTCGCTGATTGCCATTGTTTCTGTGCCTGCCTCTCTGCATTTTCTCTCCACAATAATTTCCTTGGACACTACAGCGGTGACACCAGCTCCAGTTGCCTTGCTTATACTGAAGACATTTCTCCTGCCGCTGGGGCTCGGCATGTTGTTGCGTCGACTTTTTTCCAACCGGGTTGACAGGATTGTCGATCCACTGCTGAAGGTTTCCGGGATTGCCATGGCGCTGTGTGCCATTGCCATATTAGCAACCGGATTTCATCTTGTCTTTGATGTAGGCCTTCCTTCACTGCTTGCCTTTGCCCTGTTTACCCTGATTGCTCTTGGAACCGGGCATCTGTTTGGCAGTCCTGATCCCTCTACCCAATCATCCCTGGCCATTGCCTGTTCTTCCCGGCATATTGGCCTGGCTCTGCTTATTGCGGCCAACGCACACAGACAGCAACATGCGCTTGCGTTAGTGATCGGGTACCTGCTTATGTCCGCAATTGTTTCGTCACTCTATATTCTGATGATAACCTCCAAAAAATGATCCGGCTATTTGATCTACACCACTAAACTTTTGTCAAAAGAGACTGCTAACTGATGCAAGTAGCCGCAACTTTCGGTTTTCCCCAAAAAACGAAACTGAAATATGAAATCCTGGGATCAAAATCAGCATATATTTTTGGACAGGTATTGTTCAATATCCACCTCATCGATCTGCGAAGGGGTCAAATAGTCTTGGGCATATTTTTGCCAGACACCGTTTTCTAAAAACAAATCAAATAGTTCTGGATCGATGTGCTGATCATTGCGCATAGAGCTCATTATCTCAAGGGATTCATTAATGGTTTTAGCTTTTTTATAGGGACGGTCTGAAGCAGTCAAAGCCTCGAATATGTCTGCTATTGACATTATCCTTGCAGCAACGGACATGTTCTTGCTGGTCAGTCCCCTTGGATAACCGGTACCAATCATGTTCTCATGATGAGAGCCTGCATATTCGGGCACACGAGCCATATGTCTGGGGAAAGGCAGTTGTTTAAGCATAATTATGGTCTGGATAATGTGTTCCTTTATTTTAAAACGCTCCTCCCTGTTCAGAGTGCCCTTTAGTATACTCAGATTATAAAGTTCGCCAAGGTTGTACATATGCTCCGGAACGCTCATGTTAAAATCATAAAGTTCCTTTTCATAATTCAGTTCATCAATACGGGATATGATGTGTTCCGGTTTGTCTGCCAATATGAATTCTTTTACAGGTATTTCACCTGCTGATGACTTCTCTTTTTGCGATTTTTCATATTGTGAAATGCCCAGGCCGTCATCCAGATTTCTCATCCAGGTCTGTGCAGCAATTTGCTTGAGGCGTTCAATCCTCTCTTCGGACATAGATTCATCACCTTCATTGCATTCGGCCACAAAAGCAAAATCAGATTTAATTTTTTCCTTGGCAGCCTTGAGATCTTTGGTAAGGTTTTCCTGGTCATGACCGCCCTCAACAGTTTTCTGCCAATACTCAATCTCGGCATCTCTCCACAGGACCTCAAAACGCATTCTGACTTCATGAATTCGATTGTACAGGGTTTCTAATTTGGTGGCTTTGTCCACAACATATTCGGGAGTTGTGACTTTACCACAGTCATGCAGCCAGGCTGCGGTTTTAAATTCCTTCCATTCGTCCTCAGTCTCCAAGCTGAAATCTTTGAACGGACCCTTCTGGGCGTTATTAGCGGCATTAACCAGCAAAGATGCAATAATTGGCATGCGGGAGCAATGACCGCCAGTGTATGAGGATTTGGCATCAATAGCATCCGCGATCAGTTTGATCAATGAGTCCATGAGGTTTTGCTGGGCAAGCAGCAAATTTTTGTTGTCCAGGGCAATTGCTGCCTGTGAGGCCAGGGCTTCGATAAATTTAATATCTCCCGGTTGAAATGGTCCTATAGTTCCGCTATCCTTGTCACGTGCATTGATTAGCTGCAAAACGCCGATGATCTCACCCTGCCGTGTTTTTAATGGTGTACTCAGTATGGACTCGGTCTGGCAAAATGATACAGGATCGTATTCACAGGTATCAGGATCTATACAGTAATCTGATGCAGCTATATCATCGACTTTGAGCGTCTTTTTGCTTAACAGGGTTTGTACAGCAATATGATCGGAATCTGCAATATCTTTAGTCTCACCGAGCAGCAAAGAAAAACCAGAGACCTTTGGGCCGGATTCACTATTTATATTGATTCCCAAGGCATCGTTTCTTGCAATTTTTACTTCAAGCCTGTCTTCCCTGCTGTCCTGTTCCCGCAGGTACAACACTCCGCCATCAGCCTGGGACAAATCCTTGGCTGCCAAGAAAATCATTTCCAGCAACCTTGTCATATCCCGTTCTGCTGACAGAGATATCCCCCTGTCAACCAGGATTTCAAGTTTTTTCTGGGTGGCGACTAAAGCTTCTGTTCTCTGCCGGATTTCATTTTTCATTAAATCAAACGCAACGATTAAGGAGTGGATTTCCCTGATGGCCGAATCAAACGTTTTGGATTCAGAAAAATCAAATTGTTGAATTTTATAAGCTTCCCCGGACAAAAGATTTAGAGAATGTGACATTCTGCTGGAGGCCCACAATGTAAATGGAATGATACCGAAAAGAACAAGGATGGTCAGTAGACCGTTTTGAAACTGCATCTGCCGGATGTGAGCAGTAAAATCGTTCAAGGGTGCTGTAACAGCCAGGCTTAGATCAAGGCCTGTTGTAACCCCTATGTTACCGATTTGAACCAAATATTTCTGTTCTACCAGGCTTAGGGAAAACGTTTTTTCAAGAATGTTGCCCCCTTTTTGGGAAAGATAATGGTACAGCTCAGTCACATGGGAGTTTTTGGAGTTCTCCATTTTTAACAATTTACTTTCCAGGCTCAAAGCCTTATCTTTTTTGTCTTGATAGATAATTTTTTCAGTCGGATGGGCAATCATATTCCATTTTTTGTCAAATATAAAAAGGTCCCCGTGGGTGGAAACATATTGGGTTTTAAGATAATCAGAAAATCCGGAAAGGGTGAAATCAATGCCGAATACACCAGCCTTGCCAATTAATTGCCGGCACATTGTTAAACCAGGCTCTTTAAGAGAGTAAAACACATATGGATCACTGAAAATACTTTTTTGATATTTCATACCCTTGATATACCATGGCCGTATACAGGGGTTGTAAACCGGATTGTTATCGAGCTTGTAACCTATGGGCTGCTTATTATCGTCAAGGTAGGTCCAGTGCTGTTTGCGCTCTCCAGTCCGGTTGACCGTAATAGTTCGCACAATATATTGTGTCCCCTTAAGGGCTCCATAGGCTTTTAGCACTATGTCATTTTTTCTGACGGCAACCACCTGGATAAATGCGCCGGACGGGTATCCCATGTAAACTGATGTGCTGAACGCATGGCGTTCAAGTGCGCTCAACATGAACTCAAAGCCCGGATGATCCAAACCATTGTGAGTTGGCTCAACAGCCATGCTTGCAATTGACCCTGCAGATTCGGCAGTACTGAAAATCATTTCAGTGCTGGAATTGAACAACCCTGTAATTTTTTCAGTTTTTTCTTTGAACAGCTGGCTTGCGGTGTCAAAAGCAGCCTTTGTACTCAATCTTTGAACATTCCATAACGACAGAACAGATAT
>JBDLIV010000174.1:0-4624 GCA_039714675.1 Thermodesulfobacteriota bacterium | reverse complement strand
CATTATTCTCCAGGAGCCGATTCCGGTTTTTATTAAAACAAAGGCTCCAAACAGAATGGCAAGGGTTGAAGTCTCTCCAAATGATCCTGGAATTGTCCCGATAAAACTTTGAAACCATGTATAACTCAAATCAGTTAAACCGCCTGCTGCAGCCTGGCTAAGTGCAGTTGCCTGGCTTACACCATCAATTATCCATGCATTGTCACCTGAAATCTGGCCTGGATAGGCAAAAAACAGAAATGCCCTTGCAGTAAGAGCAGGGTTTAAAAAGTTTTTACCAACTCCTCCAAAAATCTCCTTGCCAATGACAATACCAAAACTGATTCCCATTGCCACCTGCCACAAAGGTATGGTGGCGGGCAGAATCAATGGAAACAGAAAACCTGTAACAAGCATACCTTCATTGATTTCATGCTTGCGCACCACAGAAAAAAGAACTTCCCAGGCACCGCCCACAACATTTGTTACAATATAAATTGGCAGGAAATAGATAAAACCGAGGAAAAGGTTGGCTGAAATAGAATCAGGATTTGGTGCTATCCCCAAAAAAGTTATAAAGGAGACATGCCAGTCTGAAACATTTTCAAGACCTATTGCAAGAACTCCCCGGCTTACCTGAAGCCCTGTGTTATACATTCCAAACAGAATGACAGGAAAGAGTGCAACAATCACGGTCATCATCATTCTTTTTGAATCCATGCCGTCTCTGACATGGGTCAGCCCGGTTGTTTTGTCTTTTGTTGTATATATAAAAGTATCTGCTGCTTCATAGAGTGGATAAAATTTTTCAAACTTTCCACCGGACTCAAATGCAGGAGCAATACTCTCTAATAATTTTTTAAACATGATTACATGTCCTCCTTTTCAATTTGAGTCAGAGCATCTCTGAGAACAGGACCATAATCCACTTTTCCCGGGTCAACAAAGGTACAAAGCGCCAGGTCTTCTTCATCAAGATCAAGAACACCAAGATCCATTGCCATATCAGTATCCTTCACAAGTAAAGCCCGCAAAAGCTGTGTAGGCAGAGTATCAAGGGGCAGAACCTTTTCATAGGCACCAATGGGAACCATGGCGCGGTTGCCTCCATTTAATCCTGTATTCAGATCAAAAAATCTTTTATTAGTAAATTTTGAAAAAAAAGTCGGCATTATTGAAAATTTTTTAAATCCCGGCATTGTCCAGCCAAAAAGGTCCTGCTTTACTTGATCTGATATAACAGAAACCTGATTAAAATATCGTCCAATATACCCAAAGGGTCCTGTTGCCTCAAATCCATTTAAGAGCGAACCTGAAATAACTCTATTATTTTCATAATCAATGGATTCATCAGAAAACAGGTCATTCAGGGATGCTCCAATACGTGTTTTAAAAATACGGGGTTTTACTACTCCTGTACCGGCAAGGGAGACATAGCGATCTGTCCAGAGTTTACCCTGTTTAAACATTTTCCCAATTGCAATTACATCCTGAAAGCCAATATACCACGTAGTTGTCTCAAGGGTATTTGGACTTAAAAAATGAATGTGGGTTCCTGGGTTGCCAGCTGGATGAATACCGCCGAACTCTTCAATAACAATGGAATCATCTTTATAGTCAATATCAAGTTTTGTATTCTCTTTTGTGCAGATAAAAACTTTACCCTGGGTCAGCTTTGTAAGTATACTGGCACCGAATTGAAAATCATCCAGATATTTTGTAATTATAATTTCCGGATCATACATAAGAGGGTTTGTATCCATGGCTGTAACAAATATAGCTTTTGGATTTGAACTAATTTGAGGCACTTTTGAAAACGGCCTCTGCCTCAAGCTTGTCCAGAGTCCTGATTCAATTAAGAGCTTTTTTACTGACTCCTCTGTATAGGAAGCGGCATCTTCAGAAAAATTCTCATAGGTTATTTCATCTTCAGTATCATCAAGCTCAATAACAATGGACTGGAACACTCTTCTATTTCCACGGTTAACCTCAATAATCTTTCCACTGCCGGGCGAAGTATAGACAACTCCTTCGGTCTTTTTACATTCAAAAAGAGGCATCCCTTTTTTGACATTCTCATTAAGTTTAAGACGCAGAGTTGGTTTCATACCAACATAATCTCTTCCAAGAAGAGCAACTTTTTTTATTTTCTTTTTCTCTTCAATTAGATTATCAGGTGGTTTGGCACCAAAAGGAAGATCCAAACCCTTTGTTATGTTTATCATAAATTCAAACTCTCCTTTGAAATTACTTTGAATATTGCTGGATATAGACCTTGTGATCAACCAGTGACAAAGAGTGAATATGCCCTTTGATAAATTTTTGCTCACCAAAAATTGAGACAAGGAGAACACCTCCATCATCTGGTTCAACTCTGTCCACAGCTTCCATCAATAATGTTTCTGTTTTATTTTCAAGTAAATATGCATTTGCTTCACACATAACTCTTTCACTCCTTAAATTATTTCATTCCTTCTTACTTTGTTCTGGACAGTTACCATTGCAAGCTGTCCGTGGCAGTTACAAAAAAGATAAATGTTTATCCAAAAGTTCATCTATAAATTGAGGCAATGGCAGGCTGCCGGTTCCTACAAGCTCAATATTTTCCTGGGTCAGGGGCAGAAGAATCTTTTTTGCCCGGGCAAGAGATATTGCTTCAGCCATAAAAGGTGTCAGCTCTCCCATCATGGCATGGGGCATGATAATACCTATGGGGCCGATTATAAAATCAGCTTTTTTCACGGTTTGAATAATGGCATTACTGCCGGAAGCTCCTTTGTTGGCCTTTGCCTTTAACATTTGAGCTGTGGCAATGGCATTGGTTCCAAGAGCTATAACCTGAATTTTTTCTCCAAACCTCTCTTTGAGTTTCTTAATGATGGCTGATCCAATGCCGCCGCCCTGACCATCTATAACACAAATTATTTGATCTTGTGATCCCATGTCTATAATCTGCTTTCAAGTTTATTGATTTCATTCAAGATTGCATCTTCAACTTCATCAGGACTTCTATTCCCATCAACAACAGCAATTTTTTCTTTATCCTTTAGCCTGTCAAAGGCTTTAAAATAGTTAATTCTAACCTTTTTCATAACATCTATCTGCTCATACATTTCAAAATCAGTGCGGCTGAGTTTAATTCTTTTAAAACAGATTTCAGGATCAACATCAATAAAGATTGTTAAATCAGGCTTGAGGATCTCAGCATTGAGAGCATTTGCATGGATAACCCACTCCATATCAATATATTGCGCATGATATGCATATGATGAAAAATAGTATCTGTCACATAATACTATTTCACCCTGATTAATTTTTTTGTGAATACCGTTTTCTTTGTTCATGAGATGATCTGTTCTGTCAGCAACAAAAAGAGAGGCAATGGTTCTTTGATCTGTAGCAATTTTACCAGAAAGCATCTGGCGAATTAAAGATCCAACAGGACCGTCAGTGGGTTCAAAGGTTGTATAAATCTTCAGACCCTGTGTTTCTAATTGTTTTGATATGTTTTTGATTTGAGTGCTTTTCCCGGAACCGTCAATTCCTTCAAAAACAATAAATCTGCCTTTTTTGATCAATTCATCAATCCTTATCACCATTTCAAATCCGCCAGTGCATCGATCGAAATCTATAGCAGGATATTACTCTTTTAGCAAGTATTTGAACTTAAAATTTAAATATTTGCCATAAGGTCTCTGTTTCAAACCGTTTCAGAATGTTATAGAACAAATATTCAGCTTAAAATAATAGATATTTACATGATATAGGGTTTTCAGGATTGACAATTGAGTGATTGCCCGATAATCATATTTTAAACACTTTTTATTTATTTTTAATGTCAGGGGCAAATATGGAATATGATGTAATTATTGTGGGCGGAGGACCTGCCGGGCTTTTTGCTGCATATCATTTACTGGAACACTCTAAATTAAAAGTATTACTAATTGAAAAAGGCAAAAGCCCGTTAAAGAGAAAGTGCCCAAACCACAATCTTCAAAAGTGTATTCAGTGTGATCCTTGTAATATTCTATCGGGAATTGGTGGTGCAGGACTTTATTCCGATGGTAAGCTTAATTTTATCCCCCGGCTTGGAAAAACAGATTTAACACAATTTATGTCAATGAATTCTGCCCAGGACTTGATTGATGAGACAGAAAAAATTTTCACAAAATTTAAAATGGATGGAAAGGTTTTCCCAACTAACAGAGAAGAGGCAAAACAGATTCGAAAAGAGTCAAAGCGATTTGGTATTGACCTTCTTTTGATAAAGCAGAAACATCTTGGCTCTGATAATCTCCCCAAATATATTGCAGAAATGGCAAAATATATTCAATCAAAGGGTCTTGAAATCAAAACCAGTGAAAATGTAATTGATATTATTGAGCAGGATGGTCACATTAAAGGAGTTACAACTGATAAATCCCAATACTATGCTGCCAATGTTATTCTTGCCCCTGGAAGAATCGGCGCCAACTGGATGGCTTCCCTTGCCCAAAAACATAAAATCAATCTAAGCCAGAGGGGAATTGAAGTGGGAGTCAGGGTTGAAGTCCACAATGATATCATGGAGGATCTTTGTAACATTATTTATGACCCTACTTTTTTTATACAGACATCCACATATGATGATCAGACCAGAACATTC
>JBDLIV010000173.1:0-4641 GCA_039714675.1 Thermodesulfobacteriota bacterium | reverse complement strand
CTTTTATCAATGGCTGCCATGATAAATTCCATTTCAGGGCTGAACCAGAATCCATTATAAACAAGTTCTGCAAGCCTGGTGGAAAGCATGTCCCTGAGGCGCATGACTTCTCTGTCCATGGCTACACCCTCAATATCTTTGTGGGCTTCATGTAAAATTGTTCCCCCTGGAGTTTCATATACACCTCTTGATTTAATTCCCACAAACCGGTTTTCAACCATGTCAAGACGGCCGATTCCATTTTCCCGGCCAAGGGCATTAAGGTATTCAAACAGCTCAAGAGCATCGGTTTTAATGGTATTGTCCTCAAGATTAGTAACTTTAACAGGGATGCCGTCTTTAAATTCAATTTTGATTTTTGTTGGTTTGTCAGGGGCCTGCTCCGGAGCTACAGTATGGGAATAGATATTTTCTTCGCACTCATAGCCTGGATCTTCTAACACACCTGCTTCATGGGAGATATGCAGAAGGTTGTCATCTTCGCTGTAGGGCTTTGATGCACTCTGTTTAGTAGGAATTCCATGTTTTTCAGCATAGTCAAGAAGATCGGTTCTGCCTTTAAAGGCATTTAAGAATTCTTTGTTTTTCCAGGGGGCAATTACCTTGATTTCCGGGTTCAGGGCATAGTAGGCCAGTTCAAAGCGTACCTGATCATTGCCTTTGCCTGTTGCACCATGGGATACATACTGGGCTCCAACCCTGTTTGCAATCTCAATCTGTTTTTTAGAAATAATAGGGCGGGCAATGGCAGTGCCGAGAAGGTATCGACCTTCATAGATTGTGTTGGCTTTATATACAGGAAAGATATAATCAGTGACAAATTCCTTTTTCATATTCTCTATAAATACTTTGGAAGCACCTATTTTCAGTGCTTTTTGTTCAGCTGCTTCAAAATCTTCCTTCTGGCCAATATCAGCCATATATGCAAATACTTCATAGCCTTGTTCCAAGAGCCATTTTAATATAACAGAGGTGTCAAGCCCGCCTGAATATGCAAGAACTACTTTTTTTTTAGACATTGTATCTCCTTTATTTTTCAAAGCTTTAAATTTTTATAAATATAAAGCCTATTAATGAAGAAAAACAGTGAAATAGTCAATAAAAACTTTATAGTTGCCGGTTGACATTGCCTTAAGTTTTTTTTATACATCCCCAATTATTAATATTGCCACAGGCAGAACAGGGTATTAGGGAAAATAATGAATTTTACCAAAGAGCAATTATTAGAATATCTGGTACAGATTGCACCTAATCGTTATCTTCAGGCTTTTTTGATTATTATTTTATTTTTGGCTCTGGCAAAGATTTTAGATGTGATCATTACACGTGTAATTGCAAAATGGATTAAGCATACACAACTAAAATTCGATGACCAGATGCTTGACATCTTTCATAAACCTGTTTTTGTAAGTATCATACTCTTTGGCCTTGCCCTTGCAACTGAAAGACTGGAATTTAAAGATACCATTAGTTTTTTAACCCTTGGCGGTCTGCAAACCATTGCCATATTTTTATGGGCATTTGCAGCATTACGATTTTTTAGACTTTTACTCACTTATTTTAGTAATGATAAATACCGGTTTAATATAGTACAGGACCGTACCCTGCCTTTGTTCCAGAATTTGTTTATGATTGTAATAACAGGTCTTGCCATTTATATTATGTTTCTGGTCTGGGATATTGATCTTACTGCCTGGGTAGCATCTGCCGGTATCCTTGGTCTTGCTATTTCATTTGCTGCAAAAGATACTCTTGCCAACCTTTTTTCCGGTGTATTTATAATGGCTGATTCACCTTACCAACTTGGAGATTTTATTGTACTTGATTCAGGGGAAAGAGGTGCTGTGACAAATATTGGTATAAGAAGCACGCGCATTTTAACCCGTGATGATGTGGAAATAACCATACCCAATTCAATTATGGGAAATACTAAAATCACCAATGAGGCAGGAGGCAGACATGAAAAATATCGTATCCGTGTCAAGGTAGGTGTCGCATATGGGTCAGATATTGATAAAGTCCATGCAATTTTAATTGATGTGGCAGCTAATTGCCCGGATGTATGTAAAATACCATCACCGCGCATTCGGTTCCGTACCTTTGGAAATTCAAGCCTTGACCATGAACTGTTATGCTGGGTAGAGACACCAGTGCTACGCGGCAAAACATTGCACATGCTCAATAGTGAAGTTTACAGATGTTTTTCCAAAGAAGGCATTGAAATACCATTCCCACAGCGCGATATCCATATTAAATCCAAAGCAGCAGAGAGTAATCAAATTGATGTCATTTGAAGACTTAAGACCTTTGGCAGGCAAGCTTACTTTATTTTATAAATGACTTTTCAACCTTTGCCTCATCAAAGGATGCCATCTGGGTCATTATCTTACATGCAGATTCTGCCATATCAATTGCAAGGGCAGCACCTGTACCTTCGCCTAGTCTCATATTAAAATCAATAAGGGGTGTAAGATTCATGTATGCAAGCGCTGCTTTATGAGCTTTTTCAACGGATTGATGGCCTGAGACAAGATATCCCTGAATCGCAGGATTAATGATATATGCCAAAAGCCCCGCAGCAGTAGAGATAACGCCATCAAGAACTATAGCAGTTTTTTTGCTGGCTGCAGCAAGAACAGCGCCTGCTATGCCGGCTATTTCAAATCCGCCCACTTTTTGAAGGATTTCAAATCCGTTTTCATGATCAATGGTATGAAATTTTAAGGCTTTTTCAATAACTTCAATTTTATGTTCCAGCCCTTTGTCATCCACCCCTGTACCCCGTCCAACTGCCTGGGAAGGGGATATTTCTGTGATTATGGAAATGATGGCAGAAGCAGAACTTGTATTACCAATACCCATTTCGCCAAGCCCGACAATATCAATGGGATGTTTGTCAAAAGCTTCAAGAAATGTGGTCATTCCATTTTCAAGACCTTGGATCATCTGGCTTTTTGTCATGGCATCTTCAATGGCAAAGTTACGGGTTCCCATGGCAATCTTTTTTATGTCAAGGTCAGGATGGGAGGAAAATTCACGGTTTACACCCATATCAACAACTTTCATATCTATTTTGTGATGATGGCAGAGAACATTTATGGCTGCACCGCCATTCAAAAAGTTGTCCACCATCTGGGCTGTTACTTCAGATGGATAGGCAGAGACTCCCTCTTCTGTAATCCCGTGATCCCCTGCAAAAACAAAAAGGTTCTTTTTTTTGATTTCAGGGTTTAAACTGTTTTGAATCAAGCTCATCTGGACAGCAAGCTCTTCCAAACGTCCGAGAGCTCCAAGCGGTTTTGTCTTTTCATCAATTTTTGAGGTTGCAGCAGCAAGCAGGTTGTCAGGCAGGGGGCCAATTGCCTCAATGATTTGTCGGCACAGACTTTGAGAATCAAGATCATTGAGATTGATTCCAGGTGCACTCTTTTTTGAGGGTTTATCAATTGCTACTGTTTTTTCCACAAGATTAAAGTCAAGGATGAATTTCAGATATTTTCCTGAAAGCACCTTGGCCATCACCTTAGGGCCTTGCTGAGGTGCAGCAATTTTTTCTATTAAAAGTCTGAGTTTATTTTCATGGGTCTGCATAAAAGGAATGCTCTTTTTCATGTGATCTCTTGTCATGCCATAAACGCCTGACATTTTAGCTTCTTTGTAGTGGATAAGGTTTAAAAGATTGGTTTCAATCTGTTCGTTTTTTGAAATTCCACTGAAAAAAGAGATCTCTCCCCCCTTACCAACCTTTACTATGCCCTGGCTGAATGCAGTAAAATCTGCACAGGTATTGATTACAAGATCAAATTCACTTCTATGGGTCTCTTTGGTGCAGTCAATATCAGCAGCCTGCAGGAAATGATCAATATGTTTTATTTTAGCTTCACTCTTCTCAATGATCAGAGGAGTAAGTCCAAGATTCTTGGCATAAAGAGCTGTTATCAATCCCATGGTACCGGCTCCATATATCAATATACTGTCATTTTTTTTAAAGGATAATTTTTCAAAGGCATTGATAACACAGCCCACTGGTTCGGCAAAACATGCCACATGGGTATCAAGATCATCTGGGATGGGAATCAGGCTCTCTTCTGGTAAAATTGCATTGTTTGCAAATCCTCCATCACTGTGAAAACCTGTAATTTTCATCTCTTCGCAAAGATTTTCCTTGCCTGATCTGCAAAATCTGCATTTACCACAGCTTTTCCCCGGCCACACAATATGTCTTTGACCTTTTTTATCCTGAATTACCATTTCATGACCTAACACTCTTGGGAATAAAAGATCTCTATGTCCCTGTTCCCACATCTTGGCATCTGTCCTGCAGATGGCGCAGCAAAGAACCTGGGTCTCAACAAAGTCTTCAGGAATAGTATCTGTTTTTTTATTATCATTCTGGTGTATTTCAAGGCAGCCAAGGCCTGTTAATATTATTTTCATTTTTTATAAATCCTCTTCTGTGAGAGTGAGTTTTTTAATGGAGATGTTTTGAAACCCCTCTTTTTTCAGGCTGGCTTGATGCTGCTGTACAATCTCCATTTGGTCAAAGGGGAAAACACTTGCCTTGTCAAGCTGGACTGTGAGGTAGCTGTTATCCTTGAACCGGATATAATCTTTACCTGATTTGATGATTAAAAGTTCCAT
>JBDLIV010000172.1:0-4654 GCA_039714675.1 Thermodesulfobacteriota bacterium | reverse complement strand
TCCTTTGAAAGAGAAAGTCTTCCATTATCAAGAAAAATAATATGCATTATTTTTTTTTGAGAAGGGGCATTCAAACTCTGGTTTGCGCCTTTGATCCAGGTTACATAGGATGTGATGGCCTGGCCTGTTGCATTTCTCGGCAAAAGCTTCAGTATTTCAAGGGCACAACTCAAATCAGGCACCAATTTGTCAAATCCCACCAGGGCCACATGAACTTTTGGAAGAGTGGTCACAAGACGCATATTGCCTTCATTGGTAACCAGCCCAATGGTTCCTGAATCAGCAATGGCAAAATTTGCACCTGAAACCCCCATATCTGCTTCAAGAAACCTTGGGCGAAGCTCTTTTCTTGCCACCTTGACCAGTTTATCTATATTTTCAGAATCAAGTTTCTGACAGCTCTCTTTTTCAAAAAGCTCTCCCACCTGGTACCGTGACAGATGAATAGCCGGCATCACCATATGAGACGGGCCTTCATGCCGAAGCTGGATAATCCATTCTCCCAGATCTGTCTCTGTGACTTCAAACCCATGTTGTTCCAAATGAGCATTGAGAAAGGTCTCTTCGGCTGTCATGGATTTGGATTTAACAATTTTTTTAACCTTGTTCTCTTTGGCAATCCTGGCGATAATTTTATTGGCCTGCTCTGCATTTTCTGCCCTGTGAACAACAGCTCCGGCCTTTTGGGCATTGGTCTTAAATTCTTCAAACAGTGTTTCCAAGTAGGGAATAGAGCTGTCTTTATTTTCTGCAATGGTATCGCGTATCTTATTAAAATCAATATCCTTATATACATTTGGTCTGTTTTCGCGATAGGCTGTATTAAATTTATCCAGGGCTGATCTTAAGAATGAATCACCAAGTGCCTGGCGGATCTGTTTTTTATAAGATTTAATATCCTTTGCTGTTTTTATCATGGCTTTGTCTCCTCCATTAAAAGCAGATGCAGTTCAACAGGGCCATGAACTCCTATTGCCAGGACTCTTTCAATATCAGCAGTTCTGCTGGGGCCTGTAATAAAAGCAGTGTATGACGGGGTATCTGTTTTCAAGATGGTGTCCAGGTTGGATTCAATTGCTTTTGCATTCGGCCTGATTTTTGATACTGGTAGTACGGCAACATGAATTTGGGCCAGCATGGTGGCAATACGCATCTCTTCTGAATCAGATGCCACCATCAAAGAGCCGGTTTCCGCAATTCCGTATTCAGTCAGGGTAAGGGAGACATCTAAATTATGTGCATTTTCCCGTAACGGTGAATCCAGTAATTTTAAATCATGGGATTTGCACAGTTCAGACAACATGTCTCCGGCCTCGTTATCAAGACCAGGGCATGCCATGGTTTTTAAATGTTGTTTTTCAGTCAGGTCAACCGCATATTGGACTGCTTCCTGTATCGAAGAGATTTCATGGACTATGGTTCCAACCGCTATTGCATTTTGGGTCATATCTTGTTTTAAATCTTCTTTTTTCATGTGGTTTTTCCTGTATCTTGAGTTTACCCGTATGCAACAGCAGGCAGCCAGATGACTAACTGGGGCCACATTATAATAATGGCAAGACCGATAAGCTGGAGAATGATAAATGGTACAACACCTTTATAAATATCTGTCAGCTTGATCTCAGGCGGGCAAACCCCTTTTAAATAGAACAAAGCAAAGCCCACCGGTGGTGTTAAAAATGATGTTTGAAGACTCACTGCAATTAGCATGACAAACCATACCAGTTCCGGGTTATCCACAACACCATGTCCGTCTATTTCAAATCCCAGGGAAGATACAACAGGAGCTATCAAAGGTAATACAATTAAAGTGATTTCAATCCAGTCCAGGAAAAATCCAAGCAGAAAGACTGCTCCAAGGATCACCAGCATAATCCCATAAGGGCCAAAAGGTAATCCTGTTAATGATCTTTCAATGAGTTCATCTCCGCCAAGACTTCTTAATACAAGAGCAAAACACGTGGCGCCAAGGAAGATGGCAAATATATAAGCAGTTGTATTAAAGCAGGATTTCATTACTTCAACCAGCACTTTTAAATTCAGTTTTTTGTTTGCCAAAGCAAGAATTGTGGCGCCAAGTGCTCCAACACCACTTGCCTCGGTGGGAGTTGTAATGCCGGCAAAAATAGAACCTAGAACAGCAAAAATCAAAAGTGCTGGAGGAAGAATACTTTTAAAAATATCCCAGAGTATTTTTATGTTCAACGGTTTCCGGTCAGGATCAAGCGGAGCCACCTCCGGTTTTACTAAGCAGAAAATTAAAATATACCCAATATAAAGTATGCCCAGAATAACACCCGGGAAAACTGCACCCATAAATAAATCACCAACTGACAACCCAAGTTGATCCGCCATAATGACAAGCATGATACTGGGCGGGATAAGGATTCCCAGGGTTCCTGATCCTGCAATGGTTCCTAAAGCCAGTGTTTTAGAATACCCCTGTTTCATCATGGCAGGCAAAGATAAAAGTCCTAAAAGCACTACTGAAGCACCGATAATCCCTGTGGATGCTGCCAGAATAATCCCTATGGTCGTAACCGTTACAGCCAGTCCGCCTCTCACCTGACCAAACAGGTTCTGCATAGATTTCATCAATTTTTCAGCAATGCCGGACCGATCCAGCATCAGCCCCATGAATATGAACATGGGCAGGGCTACCAGCACCCAGTTGTCCATAAATTTAAAAATCCGGTTCACTGACATGCCGAGAGTCAGGTAATCCAGTCCTGTCCAGGTATCAAAATAAACATCTGAAAAATAGCCTACAAAAGTAAACCATACAGAGACACCACCAAGAACCCAGGCCACGGGAAAACCTGTAAAGAGCAGGGAAATAAAGCTCAAAAACATTGCTATGACCAGATAGTCATTAAATTCCATTTGTTAACCTCTTCTCAAATTGTAAAAAAGCCTTATTGCCCGGGAGATAACCGATATTCCCAATAAGCTGAAACTGACAGGAATAACGCCTTTAATCAGCCAGCGAAATGGAAGACCCATTGGTGCGTCAGATCTTTCGTTGACC
The DNA here is from genome assembly GCA_039714675.1 of Thermodesulfobacteriota bacterium. GTDB lineage: Bacteria > Desulfobacterota > Desulfobacteria > Desulfobacterales > Desulfobacteraceae > Desulfobacula. The sequence continues at coordinate 1,626 of JBDLIV010000172.1, read as the reverse complement.
CGCCAGGATTCATAAACAAAATCCAGGCTTTGGTGAAAGATAATAATGACAAACGGCAGCAATAAAAAAAAGATTCCGAAAAGATCCCAGCGGTTCTGCCATTTAGTGGATAGACGTGCGTGAATGATATCGACCCTGATATGACTGTCCATTGTCATTGCATAGGAAGCGCCAAACATAATGCCCAGTGCATAAAGGTGCCATTGAAGCTCTTCCAGTATAACCAGGCCGTGGCCAAAGCCGTATCTTAAAATAACCTGGAGAATAATGACAAATATGAGGACTCCATTGGTCCACATAACTACATGGCCGATCCCCATTATTAATTTATCCAGAGAATCACATATTTTAACGGAATTCTCGTTGTTGGTGTTGGTTTCAGTATTCATGGCTTTCCCTGAAGTTAAACTGATTGGTTTTTATTAACAGCACAGGTAAATGGTTGCTGCCTGTGCTGTTATGATTTAAGATAAACCTTATTTTGGAGGTTCAGGACGAGGCAGGAACCCATAGGTTTGCCACATTTTATAATCAGCTCTGAATGCACTGACATCATCCCAGACTTTTTTAAAGAATTCGTCTTTTGCTGCCTGGTCTTTTGCGACTTTATCCCACGCGGCTTTATATGTATTAAGCATGTCTTTTGACCAATACATGTTTTTAACTCCGTGTTTTTCAACGTTTTCTTTCATGGCTTTTGCCTGAATTGCTTCAGTATAGGCAAAAGCATCCAGAGTACCTGCTTTACAAAGGGTTTCAATCACCATTCTCTGATGATCAGACATTCCATTCCAAACATCTTTATTGATCAGCAATTCAAATACTGTGGCCTGCTGATGCCATCCGGGGAAATAATTATATTTGGCAATTTTGTGAAATCCAAGGCGTTGATCAATGGCAGGCATGGAAAATTCTGTTGCATCAATTGCTTTTTTCTCAAGAGCAGGGAAAATTTCACCGCCGGGCAGGAGGCTGACAGATGCACCAAGCTCCTGCATTACCTGACCGCCAAGACCAAAAAATCTCATCCTGAGCCCTTTGAGATCTGCAGCACTGTTGATCTCTTTTGTGAACCAGCCAGAGGTTTCCGGCGCGATGATACCGCATACAAGAACTTTAACATTATATCCATGGCTGTCATACATTTCCTGGTACAATTTCATACCATTGCCATAATAGAGCCATGCAAGAGTTTCACCAGTTTCCGGTCCAAATGGAATTGCGGAAAATATGGGGGATGCAGGGATTTTACCAGCCCAGTATCCTGCTGTTGTATAACCGGCATTTATTTTACCTTTTGATACTGCATCTAAAATTTCAAAAGGAGCAACCAGTTTGCCTGGTTCATATACTTTCATTTTCAAAGAGCCGTTACTTGCTGTTTCAATTCTTTCAGCCACCCATGGAATTGTAGTGCCGAGTCCTGGAAGTGCTGTGGAAAAGCAGACAGGGACTTTAAGCATCACTTTTTTTTCTTTTTCGGCTGCTGATGCCGGGTTCAAAGACAGGACAAATAGAAATGCCGTCATAAAAATTAAAATTTTTGCCAAGTTTTTTTTCAACATGATTTTTCCTCCTAAAAGTTAATTATAAATAAGTTAACATATTTTATAACTTGTTTTGAAT
>JBDLIV010000171.1:0-4669 GCA_039714675.1 Thermodesulfobacteriota bacterium | reverse complement strand
AGAGATGCCATATCTTCATATTCAATCATCTCTATTTTCTGGATTTCATGGGAGGTTCTGAAGCCGTCGTAAAAATGTAAAAATGGTACCCTCGCTTCCATGGTTGCAAGATGGGCAATCAAGGCAAGATCCTGGGCTTCCTGCACTGAATTGGATGAAAGCATTGCAAAACCTGTCTGTCTTGCAGCCATAACATCCTGATGATCTCCAAAAATCGAAAGTGCGTGTGCGGAAATAGCGCGAGCTGTTACATGAAAAACAGATGGTAGAAGTTCGCCAGCAATTTTATACATGTTTGGTATTTTCAGTAAAAGCCCCTGGGATGCTGTAAAAGTTGATGTTAAAGCACCTGCTGCAAGCGAGCCATGCACAGCTCCTGCTGCACCTGCTTCAGACTGCATCTGCTTTATATTCAATACCTGGCCAAAAATATTTTTTCTTCCCTTTGATGCCCAGGTGTCTGCTATTTCACCCAAGGGGCTTGATGGTGTAATTGGATAAATAGCTGCAACTTCGCTCATGGCATAAGCCACATGGGTTGCTGCTGTATTTCCATCAATTGTCTGCATTCTTTTTTTCATACTCTCACCTTTTTTTTATATTAATTTTGCATATTTAGAATTACAATATAACTTTAAACCATACAGTAAATGATATGAGAAGTAAATAAAACAACAAATTATTCGTCTATCTTTTATTATGATGCCATGATCTTTTTGTACCATTCTTGACAAAAAGCAAGTTCCTGTCCTATATCTTTGAAGATATTTAAAAAAAAGAGAAAATACAATGCTAAAAAATTCAATTCTTTATAAACTTATCGTAATATTTATTATTATCGCTGTTCTTCCTCTTTTCTTAATAGAATATTTTATTCATAAAAATTTTGAAACAATTGTTCAAAAAATCATCTGGAAAACAGAAGAGATGGGGAATCAAAATTTACTGTCATCACAAAACATAGGCTTGACTGCCATTAAAGACGCTGTTTCTGAACTTGATAAAAAATCAACTGAAGCCATTGAAGTTCAGACACTGTCTATAGCATCACAACTTGCCCAATTTTTATATGAAAGAGATAAAGATATTTTAAACCTGTCAGCACATACTCCCTCTTTAAAATTGTATCAAAACTTTATGAAGACAAATACTAAAGATATTATTATCTATTCTAAACATGATACAAAAAAAAACAGTGCAGTTCAACCAGTTATATGTAACAACCCTGATAATCAAACAAACTGGCATCATGTCCCACCGTATAATTTTAAAAAAATTTCAATACCTTTATACAAAGAGATAACCTTTGCTGGAATCAATGGAAAAGAACTTATAAAAATTAAAAATAATAAAATCTCCAGCAACCTTAAAGATATCAGTATCATGGAAAATACATATTGTAAGGCAGAAGATTATTTTAAATATATTGGAACACTTGAAAAAAATGAACTTTATGTTTCAAAGGTAATTGGAAAATATATACAGGGCTGGCTTTATAAAGATAATGGTATAATAAAAGTTAAGCCTGAAAGTGCCTATGCCGGCAAGGAAAATCCCGGCGGGAAACGTTTTGAAGGTATAATAAGATGGATTGTTCCTGTTTTTAATAAAGACAAAAAAATCGGTTATCTCACAATGGCGCTTGATCATACCCATATTATGGAATTTACAGATCATATAATTCCAACAACAGAAAGGTTTTCTGATATTACAGATGCAGGGTCTGGTAATTATGCTTTTTTGTGGGATTTTGAACACCAGAACATATCCCACCCAAGGGATTTTTTTATTTGCGGGTATGATCCTTTAACCGGTAAAGAAGTACCAGCATGGTTAAGTCAGGATACTTATAATGAATTTAAAAAAAGCAATCTTTCTTTAAATGATTTTATTAAAATCCTTCCTGATTTCAGACTGTTTTCTTTGACAAAAAAAGGTTCAATGGAACAGATGGAAGAGGGTAATATAGGTATTGACTGCAGGGTCCTTGACCATGCTCCCCAATGCCAGGGATGGTTTAGAGGTACTCAGGATGGCGGATCAGGATCATTTTTAATCTTCTGGAGTGGATTGTGGAAACTGACAACATATGCAAGTGTTCCTTATTTTACAGGTCAATATGGAAATTCTCCCAGGGGTTTTGGTTATGTTACTATTGGAGCAAATGTTAAGGATTTCCATAAAGCTGCCAATATTACCAGACAAAATATTAAAGAAAGTATAAACAGACAAGAACAAGATATTGAGCTTTTAAAAATAGATACAAAAATGTTGATTAATAAGCATTTAAAAAAACAGCACCGCAAAGTACATTTAATTTTAATTATTACAGCATTTATTGTTACAATAATTGCAATTTTCCTTGGTTTAACCTTTATAAAACCTTTAAAGCGCCTGATAAGAGGAGTAAAAGCTATTGGTGATGGCAATCTTAATCAAAATATTGAAATCAAATCCAATGATGAAATAGGCCGGCTTGGAGAATCCTTTAATTTAATGGCTCAAGATATTGCTCTTGCAAATAAAAAACTTATGCATGAAATTAATGAACACCATAAAACTGAGCAGTCATTAAAAGACAGTGAAAAAAAATATCGGGATATTTTTGAATCCGGGGTAACAGGAATTTACCAAAGTACCATTAAAGGAGATATAATAAGTGTTAATCCAAAACTGGCTTCTATTTCTGGTTATGAATCCCCTGATTCCATGATCAAGGAAGTTTCAAGTATTGGCAGACAAATATATGTCAATCCTTCAGACAGGGATGATTTTATAAAAAAGATACTGCATGATGATATGGTTTCTGATCTTGAAGTTCAGATGTATAAAAAAAATAGTGAAAAAATATGGGTTTCAATGAGCGCAAGAGCAGTTAAAAAAGCAAATGGAGATCTTAAATATATAGAAGGTTTTATTGTTGATATAAGCAAAAGAAAAGAGGCAGAAATTGAAAAAGAGGAACTCCAGGCAAAATTAATTCAATCTAAAAAAATGGAGAGTGTCGGACTTCTTGCCGGAGGTGTTGCCCATGATCTAAATAATGTATTATCCGGAGTTGTCACTTATCCGGATTTAATTTTAATGGATCTTCCTGAAAACAGCCGTTTAAAAAATTTAATGTTGCAGATTAAGGAATCAGGAGAGATGGCAGCAGCTATTGTTCAAGATTTACTTACTCTTGCAAGAAGGGGTGTTACCAGCACAGAAGTATTAAATTTTAATGCTATTATTAATGAATATTTAAATTCTCCTGAATATAAAAATCTTTTTAATTATCACAGCAATCTTTTTATTAAAACCATCTTAGAACCTGATTTATTTAATATAACAGGATCTGTTATACATATTAAAAAAGTTATAATGAATTTGATGTCCAATGCTGCTGAATCTATGACAGATGGTGGAAATATTACTGTTTCAACAAAAAATCAATATATTGACATGCCTGTAACAGGTTATGATGAAATAAAGGAAGGTAATTATATTGTCTTTACTATTGAAGATCAGGGCAGTGGTATTGATTCTAAAGATCTTAAAAAAATTTTTGAACCTTTTTATACAAAAAAGACCATGGGCAGAAGTGGAACAGGGCTTGGAATGTCGGTTGTATGGGGAACGGTTCAGGATCATGAAGGGTATATTTATGCTAAAAGTATTCCTGGAAAAGGAACAAAGTTTACACTCTACTTTCCTGCAACAAGAAAAAATATTGTAAGAATTGAAGAGACAATATCTATTGATTCTTACACAGGTAATGGTGAGTCTGTCTTAATTGTGGATGATGTGGAAAGACAGAGGAATATAGCTGCAAATTTATTGAAAAGATTAAATTATCTACCACAATCAGTATCAAGTGGAGAAGAGGCTGTTGAATATATTAAAAAAAGTGCTCCAGATCTGATAATCCTGGATATGATTATGGATCCAGGAATAGATGGTTTAACTACATATAAACAAATTATAAAAATCCGCCCTTTACAAAAAACTATAATTGCAAGTGGTTTTTCTGAAAATGAGAGAGTTAAGCAGGTTCAAAAACTTGGTGCGGGAGAATATATAAAAAAACCTTATACATTAGAAAAAATCGGAGTTGCTATTAAAAAAGAGTTAAATAAATAAGGAAAAAGCACACAACAAAAATTAATTAAAATCCAATCCCTATATTATCTGAATCAGCCAAAAATCTGTACAAAAATTCAAATTTATACTATACTCCCTTTTTCAAAACAGATAAATACAAAGGATAAACTCATGGGTTTAATATCTTCAACTCACTCTGTCACCAGATATCATATTGATGGAAAAATTGAGGGTTCAATAAATGAAAAAGTGCGGGAGGGTTTAATAAAATATTCAATTCCTAAAATAGAGAATGAATATGATGAAATTTCAGCCGGATGGACACCTCTTGAAAGTCCTTATAATCCGAATTTTGAGAATTTTTCCTTTTTATTTGGAACTTATTTTGTTTTCTCTTTAAGAATTGATAAAAAATCAATACCAGCTAAACTGATTCAAAAATATATGGCAATGGAAATTGAAAAAAAAAAAGAGAAATCAGGCAGAGATTTTATTTCCAAAAATGAAAAATCAGAGCTTAAAGAACATGTTACAGATATATTAATGCATAAAATACCAGCTGTTCCCAGTTTATATGACGTGCTCT
>JBDLIV010000170.1:0-4677 GCA_039714675.1 Thermodesulfobacteriota bacterium | reverse complement strand
AAAAGATACCAAATCAATTCTTATCCCCCATTCCTATTGCAAAGATGAAATAAATTTGAATTTCAATACTAATTTTGTTAATAAATTTTAAGAATCCTATTTCTTGTTATGTTCCTTTGCTGAATTTGAATTCTCCTGATCCTGAAAATCGTTTCCTGAATTTGAATAAAAATATTATTAATGGAGCAAATAAAATGAACACACCGCACTATGACATTATAATTATCGGTTCCGGCCCGGGTGGGGCAACTATTGCAAAGGAATTATCAGAAAAAGGAAAAAAGGTGTTGATTCTCGAATGGGGCAGTAATACTCCTGTCAAAGGTTCCTTTTTACAATGTGCATTAAATGCTGGAATACCTGGAAAAAGTTTATTATTCGCAAATAAAAATTTATTAGGAATGGTTCGGGGTATATGCACTGGTGGAAGCTCAATTTTTTATTGTGCTACAGCATTTGATCCACCTTACACAATGCTTAATTCCTATGGGATCAGCATAGAAAATGAAATAAAAGAACTCAAAAAAGAGTTGCCAATTACTCCGCTTTCCAATGAACTTATAGGGCCTGCTGCAAAACTAATAATGGGCAGTGCAATTGACCTTGGGTATGCCTGGAATAAACTCAATAAATTTATATATCAGGACAAATGCAAAGTAGGATGCTCAAAGTGTAGTTATGGATGTCCTTACGGTGCAAAATGGACAGCAAGAAACTTTATTGAGTCAGCTACAAATAAAGGTGCTGAGCTTATCAGCAATGCAAAAGCAAATAAAATTATTATTGAAAATAATACTGCTGTTGGTGTTGAGTATAATAAATCGTTTAAATCTCAAAAAGTATTTGCTGACAAAATAATTGTTGCCGCTGGAGGTATAGGGTCCCCGGTAATTTTACGTCAAAGTGGAATTTACGAAGCAGGATATGATTTTTTCTTTGATCCGTTAATAATGGTTTATGGAACGGTTCATGATCTTTGTTCAAAAGGAGAACCCCAGATGGCGGCTGGTATTCATATAAAAGATGAGGGATATGTTATGACTGACTTGAGCTTTCCAACTCCTTTATTTGCAGCCCAAAGTATATTGAAATTTAAACCTTTCCGTATGGTTTCAAAAACAAAAACATTAATGATAATGGTTAAGGCCAAAGACAATCTTGGGGGAAAAATTACTCCAACAGGTGGTGTTAGAAAATCTCTTACCAAAGAGGATAACCAAAAATTAAAAAAAGGTTATGATAGAGCAAAAAAAATTCTTAAAAACGCTGGAGCAAAAAATATTTTCAGCGGTAGTCAACTTGCTGCTCATCCCGGAGGATCGGTAAAAATCGGCCATATAATTGATTCAAATCTTAAAACCAGACACGATAATCTTTATGTGTGTGATTGTTCAGTTATTCCTGAAGCATGGGGGCTTCCACCAACGCTAACGCTTTTAGGGCTTGGTAAAAGATTGGCCAAGCATCTTACATAATATCAGATTGAGGAACTGATGGCAGTCAAGTATAATTATTCCTATTGTTTATTTAACAGTAACCACCGGGCAGGGCGCCTTCAGTATGACATATCGTGCTGTGGAACCAAATATTAATTTTCCAAGATTTGATTTTTTTCTAATTCCGATAATGATTTCATCGATATCATTGTCTATAGCAAATTCGACCAGCTCTTCGCCGGGAGACTTAAAACATACGGCTGCCGCCGACGTACAAGGGATGCCATTTGCCTTGAAATGTGGTATTATCTTTTTCAGCTTGCCTTCAGCTTTTTCAATAATTTCTTTTTCCAGCTTAGAGCTTTGCTTCAATACTATCACAATACAAATCTCGGCCTTAAATGCCTTTGCATGTTTATGAGCCAAATCCAAAACATTTTCGGAGACTTTTGAGCCGTCATAAGCCACTAAAATTTTCATTTTTCTCTATCTCCAGTACTGGTGTTAGATGATTCGATAAATTTATTCCTAGTTAATAGACCGACATAAGATAATCACAGGTATATATAGATTGGAATATGGCGATTGTCAATACTTGTCCATCTACCTAAATCCATCACCTGGTTTTTTATACTGCTCCTGCGCAAAATTGGGGGATTTTTTTAAAACAAATTTCAATGACCGCCATAATGATCAAAATATCTGTAAAGGGTAGCGCGGCTTACTCCAAGAATCTCAGCAGCTTTTTTTTTGTTTCCTTCTGCCATGGAGAGTGCTGAAAAAAATTTTTCTTTTGATATTTTTAAACCAGGGCCTGGTTTTTGTTTTCTGATAAAATTATAGTTCATGATTTCAGGAGGAAGGTGCTCTGTTTCAATTGTCCCTGATTGACATTTTACATAGGCATACTCAATCATGTTATGCAGTTCTCTCACATTTCCGGGCCAGTCATAGGCTGAAAGGATATCCATTGTTTCATTTGAGATAGTTAATGCAGGCCTTTTTATCTCCAATGCAATAATTTCCAGAAAATGTTCTATAAGCATGGGGATATCAAGTCGCCTCTCTTTTAAGGGGAAAAGCTTAATGGGTACGACACAAAGGCGATAGAAAAGATCTTTCCTGAATTTTTTTTCTTCCATCATTTTCCTGAGATTTTGATTCGTCGCACTGATCACCCTTATATCAACATGTATTGTTTTTTCTCCTCCAACTCTTTCAAAGCTTTTCTCCTGCAAAACCCTGAGAAGTTTAACCTGCATTGCAGCAGATAATTCTCCCACTTCATCAAGAAATATAGTACCGCCATCTGCCAGCTCAAAACGCCCTTTTCTATCCTTGGCTGCACCTGAAAAAGCCCCCTTGACATGACCGAACAATTCGCTCTCCAGAATGCCTTCCGGCAATGCTCCGCAATTGATGGCAACAAAAGGTTTTTTTGATCTGATACCAATACCATGTATTGCATTGGCTACTAATTCTTTGCCTGTACCACTTTTCCCCTCAATTAAAACAGAAACCTGTGAAGAACTGACTTCCTTAATCTGGTTAAAAAGTTCAAGGGTTTTGGGATCTCTTCCAACAAGATCTCCAAGTGTATGTCGATGTTTTAATCTGCTTTTCAGCTGATCAAGCTCTGTATCATCTTTAAATGATAAAAGAGCTCCTATCTCTTTATGAACTTCATTTTCAAGGGAAATAATTGACATTTTAAGATTGAGTTGAGTGCCATCTTTTTTGGTGAAATCAACTTTTTTTAATTTAATTTTTACTTTTTTTTCTGGTACCCCATTGCAAAAATCACAAAACCCACCGCAAAATCTTCCAGGAAAGACATCATGACAGTCTTTCCCAAGAATTTCAGCACGATCATAGCCTGTAATTGTCTCGGCAGCCTTATTAAAAAAGAAAATTCTTCTATTTGTTGTATGCGCCATCACCCCATCCATAAGATTATCAAGAACAAGTTCTAAATTTCTTCTTGCAATAAACAGCGCATGCAAAAGATCTGAGTCAAACAGTGTAAAAATCTTGTCCTTAATTTTATCCCTGGCAGAAATAAGCTGCTTATATCGTATATCCTGGTTTTCACTGGGTTGAGGATCTGGAAGGTCCCAGTGAATATGAGGCGGCATGCCCTGCAGGGATGGTCTGCAGTCATGATCAAAATCACCAAGGGTAATAATCAGGTCAAACATAAAAAGTTCAATATCAATAAGTGACCTCAGGGCAATTTTGGAAAGAGTCATGCCAGAATCCTGCATAATATTGGAGGCAACAGGATCAAGTTCAGGAGGGGTCATACAGGCACTGATGCACAAAGTATCTCTATTATTCATTTCAAGGGCAAAACATTCAGCCATCATCTGCAGATTGTTTCCACTCTCTCCAAGAAATAGAATAACATGTTTTTTTCTGGTCATTTAATCAGACCTCAAAAGTTTTATCTAAGTTGTGGCAACCTTTTCCGCGGCAAAGAAATTTTAAATGTTGATCCCTGTCCTGGTTCTGACATCAACTCGATTGTTCCTCCATGCTCCTGAATAATTTTTTTTGATGTGAGCAGTCCAAGCCCTGTCCCACCAGTTCCCTTAGTTGTAAAAAAATTGGTGAAAACTTTATTTTTAACATCATAATCCATACCGCATCCATTGTCAGTTACCTTAAAAATAATCACATCATCAATTTCATCAACTTTTACATGGACAAAGCAATTGCCCTTATTTTCACTCATCTGGCAGGCATCAATGGCATTGCCCACAAGATTGGTCAAACATTCAAGAATATTTTCATAATCCATTGGTGCAGATTTTATTTTGGTTTCTGTTCTGTTCTCAAGGTTGATATCAAATTGGGCTGCTTTTGTTGCATAGGAGATGACAACTTCTTCAACAATTTTGACAGGATCGCATTTGGCTACACTGATTGACCTCCCCTTGGAAAACTCTAAAAATTCTCTTACAAATGTTGATACACGACCCACATTTCTGTTTAATATTTCCATGCCTTTGCCAATTCTCTCAATATCGCTTTTTTTCATGCCTGAACTGAGCATATACATCCCGCCTTCAAGGCTTGTAATAAGATTTTTAACTCCATGAGCCAACCCGGCAACGGTCTGTCCCACTGCAGCAAGGCGTTCTGCTTCAAGCTTTTCTGCCTCAAGCTGACGGGTCTTTGTTACATCAACTGCCATCTCCATGACAAATTCAGTCTCACCATTGTCTGATTCAAGTGGAAC
>JBDLIV010000169.1:0-4707 GCA_039714675.1 Thermodesulfobacteriota bacterium | reverse complement strand
TCCTCACTGATGAAATCATCTATTTCAAAAAAAGATTCTGATATTTCCAGGCGCCACTGAATCCCTGGAAAGTTGTCTGAAAAATCTCCTTCAAACTCAGACCACTCTGCAAGATCCTGCTCCACATCATTTAAAAGTTTTTTAGCAAGCATTGGAGCAAGAGTGTTAAAATTACCGGCCGTGGCAAGATCTATGGTGCTGGACTGCATCCTGAAAATTGAAACAAAAACAAAGGCAATAATAGCAACAGAGATCATCACTTCAAGAAGTGTAAAACCTCTGTTGTTTTTTTTTAAACCATAAATCATCACAACCTCTACGCCTGTCTCACTTCTATAATTTCTTGTTTCTATTTTCTATTTTCCTGCTCAAATACAGTCATCAAGATAGATGTGTCTCCCTATCAATTGAACCTGTGAAAGAAACGGTTCGATTTTCAGGGTTATATTTTTTTCGTCTTTTGTAAGATGAATCAAAGCGAAATCAGAATATCCCTCGCTTCTGAATCTTATCTGATATTTAAGAGCATCTCTCTGCTTAAACCCTGGAAATTCAACATCCAGCAGAGATAAATCTTCAGAAAGATGAACACCTTTTTCTTCAGCAGCTTCTCTGGCTTCAGCATCCATGCTATCATCTGCCACCCAAATCATGCCGGAACCTCTATCTATGTGAAGTGAAAAATCAATATTCTGCTTAACAGCGCGTTTTTTTAAATCATTGATCAGACGGACAATATCTCCCACCCCGCCTTTTGAACCAGGAAACAGATTAAGATCTGAAAATAGAGGAAATGAAAAAAGAAGAAGAGTTCCAACGATGCTGATAACAACTATCAACTCAATCAAGGTAAAGCCTGATATTTTTTTTGACCTATTCAAGCTCCCAACTGTTGATATCTCTGTTTTTTCCATCACCGCCTGGAGCACCGTCAGCACCATAGGAAATAATATCATAATCATCATGAATGCCAGGGGAAAGATATAAATACTCCCTGCCCCATGGATCTTTGGGAATTCTTGCTTTTGCAAGATAGCCTTTCTCTTTCCAGTTCATTGGAACAGGTTCTGTGGAGGGTTTTTCAATAAGAGCAAGAATACCCTGTTCAGTAGTTGGATAATTGCTGTTATCAAGTTTATACAATTTCAAACTTGTCTCTAAGGCAGCAATATCTACTTTTGCCTTTACAGCCTTTGCATCCTCAGCCCTGCCCATGAATCTTGGAGCAATATAAGTTGCAAGAATACCAAGAATAACAACAACAACCATGAGCTCAAGAAATGAAAACCCTTTTTCATCCAAAGATCTGAAATCTGTTTTTTTATCTATATTATTCATACAACTATTATCCTGTAAATTTATGAATTAACAAACTGATTTTGAAATTTAAAGAAAGTTTACCACTATTCATTTTCTAAGTAAAGATTTGCTTTGTTCTCCATAAGCAAAAACAAACTACTGCCATGTCAATCATTGAGTGTTGGATAAAGGCGTGTTTTTATGGCAGGATACAAACCTTAATTTGTCAATCTTAATTTTTTCTGTTAAAAAGAGCTGCATGGATTCTATAAATACAAAAAGAATTATTCTGGCTTCCAAATCTCCAAGAAGAAAAGAACTTTTAAAGCAGATTGGGATGGATATTGAAATCTGCCCGTCAAATATTGATGAGAACAAAATTTCAATAAACAATCCTGTGGAGTATGTCAAAGAACTTGCAAGGCTGAAAGCCGAGAATATTGCGTGTTTACATCCTGGTTCATGGGTAATCGGAGCTGATACAATTGTTGTAATTAATGATCAAATAATTGAGAAACCCCGATCAAGAGCTGATGCTATCTCAATGTTAAATAAATTAAATAATCGTGAACATTTTGTATATACAGCCTTTTGCATTTGCAATCATGACAGTGATTCTTATACTATGGAAACAGTTAGTAAGTCAGTTAAAACTAAAGTATATTTCAAGAACTTAACTGATAATGAGATAGAGTGGTATGTTAATACTAAAGAACCCTTTGATAAGGCAGGAGGTTATGGTATCCAGGGAGTTGGCAGCCTTATTGTTAAAAAAATTTCTGGATCATATACCAATGTTGTGGGCCTGCCTTTATGTGAAGTTGTTGAAGCACTGATAAATTTAAACCTTATTGAGTTTAAGGAGTTATAAACCATTATGACAGATATTCAAGAAAATCTTGATACAATAAAAACAGAAATTTTTAATACTGTAAAATCATGCGACCGCAGACATGACGCTGTCCAGCTTATTGCTGTAAGTAAAAAAAAGAGTGCTGAGACAATTATGAAAGCCATAAAAGCAGGAGCAAAAGACTTTGGCGAGAATTATATCCAGGAGGCTGTTGAGAAAATAGATATAATTGCAGATAATACAATAACCTGGCATTTTATCGGTCATCTTCAATCCAACAAGACAAAATTTGCTGTTAAATATTTTGAATATATTCATACGGTTGATAAACTCAAGCTTGCAAAAGAAATTAATAAGCAGGCAAAAAAAATTGATAAAATCCAGAAGATATTACTGCAGATTAATATTGGCGAGGAGTTGACAAAATCGGGAGCCAGGATTGAAAATGCCATTGAACTTGTAAAAGAGATCCACGGGTTTGAAAATATATCAATAGAGGGATTAATGTGTATGCCTCCCTTTTTTGATGACCCTGAAAAGGCAAGGATCTATTTCAAACAATTAGTTCAAATAAAGAAAAAAATCATGAATGAAAATTTTGACAGTGTTTCAATGAAGCATCTCTCCATGGGAATGAGCAGTGATTTTAAGGTAGCCATTGAAGAGGGATCAACAATGGTTCGGGTCGGTACATCCATTTTCGGGAGCAGATATTGAAACTTTTACTTCATATCTGTTGTGCACCCTGCTCGATCTATCCTGTCAAGATTTTACAGGAAATGGATATGGATATCATGGGATTTTTCTTTCGCCATAATATCCATCCTTTTCAAGAGTGTATGAAAAGAGAAAATACTTTAAAGCAATATTCTGAATCTATTGGGTTGAAGATGATCTGGCAAAAAGATTATAAGATTGAAAAATTTTTACAATCCATAGTTTTCCGGGAAAAGGAGAGATGCAGATATTGCTATTACGACAGGCTGAAAGCCACGGCACTTGTGGCCAAAAAAGGAAACTTTAAAGGATTTACAACAACGTTACTCTACAGCAAATTCCAGAATCATGAACTTATAAAGCAGACAGGTGAAGCCCTTGCAAAAAAATATGGCTTAAAATTTTTCTACCATGATTTCAGGGAAGGGTGGAAATTTGGAATAGAAGAATCAAAACGCCTTGAAATGTACCGTCAGCAGTATTGCGGATGCATATACAGTGAAAAAGACCGTTATTATAAATAATATCTATTTAGAACTGGCTTTTTGAAGCTGCTTTAGAATATTAACAGACCGCTTGTCAGTATTATCAAGTCGTTTTGCAAGAACCCTGAATATATGTTGTGCAACATCGGGATATTTCCCTATTACTTCAGTTAACTTATCTCCTGGAAAGCGTTTAACAGCAGATCGACCTTTGGAGATGATTGATGCTGATCTTGGATCTCCTGTAAGTGCTGACATCTCTCCAAAGTAGTCCCCGGGCTGGACAATTTCAGCAATTTTTTTACCCCCTTTAATAACATATAAGCCGCCGTAGACAAGCTTGAAGAAATCAAAATCATTATTGCCTTCTCTGATAATAATATCTTTGTCTTCATACCGTTCAAGATCAGGATTAATAAGATAAGCAGGTAGCGCTTCCTTTGAGATATTGGTCTTTTTTAAGATTTCATCAAATGATGTCTCTCCGGTTTTTACTTTTTCAAGGCCTGCATCCCTTAATGTTACCATTCCTTCCTGTATGGCTACTTTTCTGAGCTGATCTTCCGGCACTTCTGCACTAATGGCTTTGCCCACATCATCGGTAATCTCCATTAATTCATAAAGCCCTACCCTGCCCTTATAACCAGTTCCATTGCAGTGGCCGCACCCTTTTGGACCATAAATTTTAAGATCTTTTATCTCCTTTTTGGCAAATCCATGGAATTCAAGATCTTTTTCATTATGACCTGTAACAATCTGTTTGCATTCAGGACAAAGCCTTCTTCCAAGTCTCTGGGACAATACCATGGTAACAGAAGCTGCCACCATATATGGAGGAATGCCAATGTCAACAAGTCGTCCTATGGTTGAAGGACAGTCATTGGTATGCAGGGTTGCAAAGACAAGATGACCTGTCATGGCAGCTTTAATGGCAATTTCAGCAGTCTCCAGATCTCTGATTTCCCCCACCATGATTATATCTGGATCCTGTCGTAAAAAAGCTTTCAAGGCTTTGGCAAAGGTCATGCCAGCCTTTTCTCTTACTGGAACCTGGTTGATTCCTTTAAAATTAAATTCAACAGGATCTTCTGCTGTTAATATCTTGATATCATCTTTATTCAGGCGATTAAGAACTGAGTAAAGAGTTGTAGTTTTACCGCTTCCTGTGGGGCCTGTTACAAGCAAAAGTCCATATGGTTTGGATATGCATCGTTTAAGGCTGTTAAAGGTTGAAGCTTCAAATCCAAGTTTGGTCAGATCAACGTTAAGTGCACTCTGATCAAGAATACGCATGACAATACTTTCACCGAACAGAGTCGGCAATGTGGAAACACGGAAATCAATGGATTTTTT
>JBDLIV010000168.1:0-4735 GCA_039714675.1 Thermodesulfobacteriota bacterium | reverse complement strand
AAGAATATAAAATTTCATAATATTACGATCCTGGCAGTTTCCGACTTTGTTGATAAGTCATTGACAAAAATGGTTGAAGAGAAAACTCTTGAACCTGTGGATTTAATTATATCATGTGGTGATCTTGCTCCTGAATATCTCTCTTTTTTAAGAAACAGGCTTGAAAAACCTCTTTTTTATGTAAAGGGAAACCATGATATCCGTTATGATCCAGCACTTCTACTGGGATGTGACAATATCCATGCAAAACTTGTCCGGTTTAAAACGTTGAATATCCTGGGACTTGAGGGTTCCATATGGTATAGTGGTGGTGTAAATCAATACACGGACAAGCAGATGGATAAAATTATTTTCAGGATGTGGTTCTCTCTTTGGAGAAAAGGCAGTGTCAATCTCGTTGTAACCCATGCTCCACCAAAAGATATTCAAGACGGCCCGGATCACTGTCATACAGGGTTTGAAAGTTTTGTAAAATTAATGGATAAAAGAAAGCCTGACTATTTGATCCATGGGCATATTCACAAAGATTTTAAAACTCTTGAACAGAGAACTACAATAGTTAATACAACCAGAGTAATTAATACCTGCGGGTTCACTATTTTAAAGGTTTAATCATGACAAACTTTTTCAAAGACCTGTTTTCATCAAAAAACCATGAAAAGAGTGATAATATAACCTCTTTTCATGATCAGCCCGAAGAGAAGGAAGATGTTCAATTCATTGACCATGGGGTCAAAACCATTGCCCTAAAAAAAATAATCGGCAGTGTAGGCAAATATCATGATTTTGACTCTAAATTTCGACCCAAAAAGCATGTTTCAGGAAAAAGATATTCAGATATAAAGCAGGCCATGCGAGTTGGAACATCTTTGCCTCCCATACAACTCTATCAAATCCGCAATGATTATTATGTTTCAGATGGTAACCACAGGGTTTCTGCTGCAAAAGAGCTTGGACAGTTTGAGATAAGGGCCAAAGTGATTGAATTGCTCTCTTCCAAAAATACAATGGAAAATCTATTGTATATTGAGAGAAAAAAATTTTATGAAAAGACAGACCTGCCTGAAAAAATCGATATCACAGAAGTGGGAAAATATAAATTTCTGGAAAAACAGATTCAAAAGCATAAAAAACATCTTATTAATATATCAGGTAAAGATATTGATTTTAAAAAAGCAGCCCAGGACTGGTATGATACAATTTATATTCCTTTAACAGCAATCATACAAAATGGACAGCTTATTAAATATTTCCCAAAAAGAAGTGTTGGTGATCTTTATACCTATATTGCCTATCACCACTGGGAGAGAACTTCCCGCAGAAGATATGGTATTGGTGTTGACAGGCTGATTCCAAAGAGCATGGAATCCTTTAGAACAGCCATGCTTGAAAAAGACACTCCTGATTATCCTGAAATGAAAAGAACCATTACAGCTTTTGTTTTGATCAATCTCCATGCCTCAACCACTATAAAAATTATTGATAAAATATTTGAGTTAGATGAAGTTCATGAAGTCCACACTGTTCATGGAACCATTGATGTTATTGTCAAAATTGTTCTTAAAAGAGATTTCTTGGCATCTGATGCTGAAATTATTGCAGAATTTGTGGATGAGCTTTTAAGAAAAATCAAGGGGATAGAGAGAACCCAGACCCTGATTCCAGGAATGTCAAAAGTCAAAGAAGGATTTGTCTTTTAGGTATGGAAAAAACCAGTACCAATTCAGCTATCTTGATTGTTTTAATAGCTGGAATATTCTGGTCTTTTGGAGCCTTAACAGTTCGTTTCATCGAAGATGCACATCTAATTCCATGGCAATATCTTTTTTTTAGAGGCTCTACTATTTTTTTGCTTCTTAATCTTTACTTATTCGTTAAAGAAGGAAAATTATTTGCTCAGCATTACAAAAAAATTGGGTCATCGGGAATTATTGGAGGAGTTAGTTTAGGCACAGCAATGATGACTTTTATATGGTCAATTACCCATACTTCCGTAGCGGTTTCACTTTTAATGCTCGCTGCAATGCCCTTTATAACAGCTATTATAGGTTTTATTTTTCTTAAGGAAAAAGTTTCATCAACTACATTCATCTCAATAGTGATTGCAGCTGTCGGTATTATTTTAATGGCCCTAAACAGCAGCAAAGCAGGCACTCTGTTTGGTTTGGTATTTGGGCTTTTAACAGCACTGGGTTTTTCAATTTTTTCTGTTTCACTAAGATGGAAAAAAGAGACGCCAACATTTACCACCGTTGCAATTGCAGGATTATTTTGTGCTGTTGTCTCTTTTTTTGTATTAATTTTCAGTGATGTTGCTTTTTTTACAACATTTAGAAATTCATCTTTGTCTAGTTTACATGGATTACTGGTTGTAATAGGTCTAATACTATACTCTATTGGATCAAAAAATTTACCCGCTGCCGAACTTACTTTGTTATCTTTAACCGAGATTATCGGTGGGATTTTTTGGGTCTGGTTACCTCTGTTTGGAATTAATGAAACTCCATCTACCAATACCATAATTGGTGGATTCATCATTATTTTTGCAATTTTTTATTATAGTTTTTTCACTCAAAAAAACGTGGAAACAATTGTTGTATCAGATTAAGTTGTTATTGGGTTTTAGTAATCCATCAATGAATTAGCAATGTTTGCCCTCAACTTCCGGCAGTTAAATTTTTTTATATTTCTCTTGACTAAAAGAAAAAACTTAATCTATACCTATAGTCGATTATAGATTCATATTAAATTACTATTATGACTAACTGGAGAGACCAATGCCTTCTATTGCATTTCAATTCAGTCCAGCAGATGCCTCAGCCTTCAGCCGAAGGGTAGCCAAAATCTCAGGTCAGAACATTCAAGCGTGTTATCAGTGCCGGCGTTGTACTGCGGGATGTCCTGCTGTCGGGGATGAGGGAAATTTTTCACCTGACATGTTAATACGCCTGGTAAACCTTGGTGATAAGAGTGCAGCAATAAATAATGAAATGGTATGGAAATGTGTGACCTGTTACACATGCGGGACCAGATGTCCCAATAATATCCATACATCAAGGATTGTCGATACTTTGAAAAAAATGGTTAAAGAGTCCGGAGTCGAGCCATTGCAACCCAATATTGCCTATTTCCACAGCAGCTTTCTGGAATCAGGCGTCAGATGGGGACGGGTGAACGAAGCTGAATTTATGGGTGTATATGAAATGAAAAATATTTTACACCTGGCAAAACAGAAAAAATTCAAAGAAATTTATGATGAAATTTTTCAGCTCTCACAGTTTGTATTGCGTGTCTTTAAGCAGGGCCGCATGCATTTCGGCTTTTTGACCTCCAAAGGACACAAAGAGATAAAGCGCCTGAAGAGACAACATCAAACCAGCAGCAAGGTATGAGGGAAACTATGGATATTGCTTATTACCCGGGATGCTCTTTAAAACAATCGTCAGCTCTCTATGATCTGCAGACAAAAAAAGTATTTTCCAAGTTAGATATTAACCTAAAGGAAATTGAAGATTGGAACTGCTGTGGAGCCACATCTGCCAGCAAAACCGATGATTTTCTTTCCATAGCAATGCCGGCAAGGAATATCGGCATTGCAGAATCCGCAGGTTTTTCAGAAATTGTTATTCCATGTTCTGCGTGCTATGCCAAAACATTGGTTGCAAAGGAAAAACTTAATAATGATTCTGAATTAAAAAGCGAGATAAATTCAGGCTTTGCAAAAAAAATACAAGGGAATTTGAAAGTATCAACTATCCTGGAAGTACTCCTGGCCTCTATTGAAGCAGGTTCTTTGTCCAATAAACTTGAAAAGAAATATGAAGGCCTTAAGCCGGTATGTTATTATGGCTGCATGATGACCCGGTTTGCTTATGATGTCCCCTCTCCTGATGATGTTGAAAACCCCCAGGGTATGGAAAAAGTTCTTAAAAAAATAGGACTTCACCCGGTTGACTGGAATTTTAAAACAGTCTGTTGCGGTGCATCTGCATCAATGAATGATGCCGGGGCAAGTTTTGCTCTTATGGCAAAAATTATGAAGGATGCTGTGGCAAGAGGCGCAAACTGTTTTGTTGTGACCTGCCCCATGTGTCAGATGAACCTTGACGCTTATCAGGATGAGTTTTGCAGTCAAAACAATATAACCCAGCGGCTGCCTGTCTTTTTTATAACAGAACTGCTCGGGCTGGCACTGGGCATGAGCATAAAAGATCTTCAGATAGACCGGCATTTTGTTGAAAGCACTTCAATTTTAAACCTTCAGGACAAAGTGGTGAAGGAGCGGGATACAAATGAGTAATACTTTAAAAAAACACGGCTCTGTGGTTATAGTCGGGGGTGGTATCGGCGGGATGCAGGCATCTCTTGATCTTGCAGACAGCGGCTTTAAAGTTCACATGATTCAGAAAGACTCTTCCATTGGCGGTATAATGGCTACGCTGGATAAGACATTCCCCACAGGTGACTGTTCAATGTGCATGATATCTCCTAAGATGGTGGAAGTAGGCAGGCATCAGAATATTGATATCCATATCCTCTCTGAAATTGTAAACATCGAGGGTGAAGCAGGTGATTTTACCGTTACTGTTAAAAAGCAGCCAAGTTATGTTGATCCGGACAAATGTACAGGATGCGGTGTGTGTGATGAAAAATGTCCCAGGCTTGTTCCCAGTGAATTTGAACAGGGTCTTGCCAAACGCAAATCAATTCATTCGCTTTTCCCCCAGGCTGTACC
>JBDLIV010000167.1:0-4762 GCA_039714675.1 Thermodesulfobacteriota bacterium | reverse complement strand
AAACAAGCCTGATTATCTCACCAATGGAAGTATTGTCATTGCTGCCATAACATCCTGCACCAATACTTCCAACCCTTATACCATGATAGGTGCAGGGCTTGCAGCAAAAAACGCCATTGAAAAAGGCCTCTCTATTCCCTGGTATGTAAAAACTTCGCTCTCTCCTGGTTCAAAAGTGGTGATTGATTACCTTAAAGATGCACGATTATTGGATTATCTTCAGAAACTCGGGTTTAATAACACAGGGTTTGGGTGCCAGACATGTATTGGCAACAGCGGTCCCCTTGATCCTTTTATTGAAGAATCCATAAAAGCAAATGACCTGGATGTCATGTCTGTGCTTTCCGGCAATAGAAATTTTGAAGCAAGAATCCACCAGTCAATTAAAGGCAATTTTTTAATGTCTCCGATTCTTGTGGTGATATATGCCATTGCAGGTAAAATTGATATAGACTTGGAATCAGAACCTCTCGGAGTCTCAAAAGATGGCAGCCCTGTATTTATGGATGATATCTGGCCTGATCATGATGAGATAAATAACATTATTAAAACAAGTGTTAAAAAAGATTTCTTTAAAGAGCAATATGCCACTGTTTTTCGAGGTGACAGACTCTGGCAGGAGCTGGACACCAAAGAGAGTACAACCTTTAATTTTAATAAAAACTCCACCTATATCCAAAATCCGCCCTTTTTCAAAAATTTTTCTGCCAAAACTTCTGATCTTGAGGATATAAAAAATGCAAATGCTCTCCTTGTTCTTGGAGATTCAGTTACAACTGATCATATTTCACCTGCGGGCGCAATTCCCGAAGAATACCCGGCAGGCAGGTATCTGATTCAAAACAGTGTGACACCCATGGAATTTAACTCCTACGGATCCCGCAGGGGAAACCATGAGGTTATGATGAGAGGAACATTTGCAAATATCAGAATAAAAAATAAACTTGTTTCTGAAACCGGAGGAATGACGCTTAAATTTCCTGAGAAAACTAAAGGATATATATTTGATGTTTCCCAGCAATACCAGGATGAAAAAACCGACTTAATTGTTTTCGGCGGCAGGGAGTATGGAACCGGCTCTTCACGTGACTGGGCAGCTAAGGGGAGTAACCTTCTCGGGGTCAAAGCTGTTATTGCTCAATCTTTTGAGAGAATACACAGATCAAACCTTGTGGGCATGGGTGTGTTACCACTTGTTTTCAAGGATGGAGACTCTTATGATACTCTGGGGCTTAAAGGAGATGAAACTTTTGAAATTACCGGATTAAACCAGATACAACCCAATGGAGTATTAAACGTCAAAGCTGAAAAAGATAATAACAGTTTAACTTTCCAGGTTATTGTAAAATTAAATACTGATATCGAGATTGATTATATTAAAAATGGAGGCATTCTGCATTATGTGCTCCGGCAGCTAATACAATAATTCTTATTGAAAACAACTGAAGAAGCAGGTACGCTCAGTTTCATGAGACTTAGAAAAATTATATTAATCTTGGCCCTGTTTGCCTTTTTATCAGCTTTGGTTGGTGGAATCTTATATTATTATACCTTTCGAGCTGCTGCTTTTAAAAAATCCGAAATTGAAGCCTCTGTCAGGCTGAAGTTGTTAACAGACCAGTTATCCTCCTATCTTTCCGAGCATATCAAACCTGTAAAAACTCTTTCTAACATAAAAGAGTTACACACAGTGTTCAAAGATACTAATCTTGAATCAATCAGCCAGGCCAATAAAATTCTTGATAATTTTACTAAATCCCTTGATCTTGAAGTCAGCTACCTCATGGACAAAAATGGAGTTACTTTATGCTCGAGTAATCGAAACGCAAAAGACAGTTTTGTGGAAAAAAATTTTGCTTTCAGACCATATTTTGAAAAAGCCATTCAAGGCATTCCTGCAACTTATCTTGCACTTGGCACAACTTCCGAAAAAAGAGGTGTTTATTATTCCCATCCGGTTTATGATAAAAATAGTGCCCAAATCCTTGGTGTTGTTGTGATAAAAGCTTCTGTGGAGTTTGTTGAAACAAAGCTGTTTTCAAATTCTGACGATTCTCTCATTTTTCTCAGTCCTGGCGGAATAATTTTCATCTCCAATAAAGATTCTTTAAGATTTAAATTTTTATGGCAGCCAGATCAAAAAAACATTGACACAATGATGAACTCAAAACAATTTGGAAATGGACCCTGGGCATGGTCAGGATTTACAAAAGACCAAACCGGTTATGTAACAGATAAAAATAGTGCCAGATACCTTTTTACAAGTTATAATGTGGTCAATTATCCAGGTTGGAAAACAATTAATTTAAGAAATTATAAAGAGATTGCAAAACAGGTGTCAAAACCATTTGTAAAGGTCATTGGACCTGTGGTGATCTCTATTCTGCTTTTAACAGGCATTTTAATTATGCTCCTCTACCAGTCTGGCATCAAAGAGATCATTAAACGCAAACAAACTGAAAACAAACTGAAAATAAGTGAAAAGCGTTATCGCCATATCTATCATAAAACCCCTGTTATGCTTCACTCCATTGATCCTGAAGGACGGATTATCATGGTCTCTGACCACTGGGTGGATGTATTGGGCTATAAAAGAGAAGATATTATCGGTAGAAAACTTACAAGCTTTTTCACAAAAGAGTCTAAAAAGTATGCTGAAAATGTAATTTTCCCTAAATTTTTTACCACTGGATTTAGTAAAGATATTTCATATACCTTTATCAAAGCAAACAGTGAAAAAATGGATGTCCTGCTGTCATGTTATGGTGTCAGGGATGAAGATGGCAAGATTAAAGGCTCTCTGGCTGTAAGTGTGGATGTTACAGAAAAAAATCAAACCCAGAAAGCTCTTCAAGTTGCCAAGGAAAAACTTTCGCAATACTCCCAGGATCTTGAACAGCAGGTTAAAAAGAGGACTGCCCAGCTTGAAAATGCCCAGGATAGTCTAAAAAATCTTTCGAAAAATATTATTGCCTCCCAGGAGAGAGAAAAGGCACAGGTTGCAGGAGAGCTCCATGACCATCTTGGACAGGTACTCACTGCCCTTCGTATTGATGCGGTATGGGCTGAAAAATTTTTGAACCGTATTGATGGAAGCGCTGCAAACAGGGTTAAAAAAATGTGTTCTTTAATTGATGATACCATTGATGATGTAAGAGAGATGGCATATCGTCTAAGACCAAGAGTTTTAGACGAGCTTGGGCTTACAGATGCTCTGGAGTTATTACTATTGGATTTTGAAAAAAAATCTAATGTATCATGTGTTTTCAAGCATGATGGAATCCCTGACATCAGTAATACCCTTGCAACTGCATTATACAGAATTGCACAGGAAGCTGTAACAAATGCTCTACGTCATTCTAATGCAACGACAATAACCCTTGAGCTTACAACTGATGAAGAAGGTATAATTTTATCCATCCAGGATAATGGTTGTGGTTTGGATGTTGACAACAAAGAAAATTTTAAAGGTTTTGGTATTGAAGGAATGAAAGAGCGTGCCCTTCTTGTTGGCGGAAAGCTTGAAATAGTATCGGAACTCTCTGGAGGTACAAAGATCTGTTGTAAAGTAAAACTAAAAAGGAAAAAAGATGATTAAAGTACTTCTTGCTGATGATCACAGTATTGTCAGAGAAGGATTAAAAAGAGTGTTAGAGGAGAGTAAGGAAATTGAGGTAATTGCAGAAGCCAAAGATGGAAGACAGGCTTTGAAAGAAGCCATGGATAAACTGCCTGATGTTGCAATTATTGATATTTCCATGCCGGGTATGGACGGGCTTGAAGTGCTCACACGTCTTAAAGCTTATTGTCCGGATGTACCTGCTTTAATTTTAACCATGCATGATGAAGAACAATATGTTGTCAGGGCAATAGAAGCAGGTGCTTTTGGGTATGTTACAAAACAATCTGCACCGGAGCAGCTTGTAGAAGCTGTAAAAAAAATTCATTCCGGTGGAAGGTATTTAACCCAAAAGGCTAGTGAAGCTCTGGCCTTAAAGGTGATCCAGGGTAACAAAGCCGGAAGTCTTACTGAATCGCTATCCATGAGGGAACTGCAGGTACTGCGAAAGCTAGCCATGGGTTCAACAAACAGAGAGATAGCAGTCTCTTATAACATCAGTGTGAAAACAGTTGATACCTACCGATCAAGGATATTAAAAAAATTAAATTTAAGGAATAATGCTGAGCTTTCAAGGTTTGCCATCCAGAATAAGCTGGTGGAATTATAATAGACACTGGTTATGTGCCCGACCGAAAACCACTAATTTGCCCAATTACAGTGTTGGAAAAAAATTACGTGTGACCTTTAAGCTAAAGGTCAGAAACCAAATTATCAGATTTTCGTACAGGCACTATTAAAATAGTCAATCCTTATAGAATTTTTTACGAGATCTCTTTTACTGATTTTTTTGCAAACAAATTTTTAAAATAGCCAATCCATATACCACTGAGCAACCACGAATAAGCCCATGTTCCAAACAGAATCATGACAAATGCCTTTATAATATCAGTTGAGCTGCCATCAAGGGAGAATCCGGGAACATAGCCAAAAAGGATGGGACCAAGATATAAAAACTTTGCAAACTTAAATGATGTAAAGGCAGTTTTCCACATATTTGCCTTTGCAATGGTTGCACCGGCAAAAGCAGCAATGCATACCGGTGGTGTTATATTGGAATCCTGGGAGAGCCAGTAGACAATCATGTGTGCTGCAATCATATTTACTCCAAGATGGGTCAAAGCTGGTACTGCAACTACAGCA
>JBDLIV010000166.1:0-4810 GCA_039714675.1 Thermodesulfobacteriota bacterium | reverse complement strand
AACCGAGTGGTATAAGGAAGGACGAATTCCTCTTCATACCCTAAGGGCTGATGTTGATTACGGTTTTATTGAAGCAAACACTACCTATGGAACCATTGGAATTAAAACTTTTATCTTTAAGGGTGAAGTCTTGAATCCCGGTGAACAGGCTCTGGCCAGATAAAAGTAATTAGAAGCTACTTAGGAGAAATAAGAAATGCTTAGTCCAAAAAATGTTAAATTCCGCAAAGAATTTCGCGGCAGAACAAAAGGCGCACCTAGCAGAGGCAACACGCTGAGCTTTGGTGACTTTGGTCTGCAGGCAGTAGAATGCGGATATATTAATGCAAGACAAATAGAAGCAGCAAGGGTTGCATTGACAAGACATGCAAAAAGAGCTGGTAAAAGCTGGATCCGATTTTTTCCTGATCATCCTGTTACTAAAAAACCAGCAGAAGTTAGGATGGGAAAAGGAAAAGGGGCCACAGATGCATGGGTTGCAAGGGTAAAACCTGGTAAAATTCTGTATGAGATGGAAGGTGTAACAAGAGAAGTTGCCCAGGAAGCCATGAGGCTTGCAGCAAGAAAACTTTCTGTGAAAACGCGTTTTGTGGAGAGGAACAGCTGATATGAAAACAGGTGAAATAAGAGAGATGGAAGCAGACAAGATTAAAGAAAAACTTGTTGATTTAAAAAGAGAACTTTTTAATCTCCGCTTTCAAAATAGTGTAGGACAGCTTGAGAACACAGCAACACTTTCAAATGTCAAAAAAGATATTGCAAGGCTTTATACAATATCAAAAGAGATGAATTTAAACATTAGTTAAATTATATAAAGATATTACTATGGAAGATATTCAAAAAAATAAAAGAGAGTTATTAGGTCTTATTGTATCGGATAAAATGGATAAATCCGTTGTTGTTCAGGTTGAAAGATTTATTCAACATAAAGTTTATAAAAAATATATAAAACGGTACAAAAAATATCACGCTCATGATGAGAATAATGAATGTAGTATAGGTGATATAGTTAAAATTACCGATACAAGACCTTTGAGCAAGCTCAAACGTTTCAGAGTCTGTGAAATAGTTAAAAAAGCTGTTTGATTAAAGGAGTTTGAAAAATGATTCAGAGTGAAACAAGATTAACTGTGGCAGACAACTCCGGAGCAAAGGAATTGTATTGTATCAAGGTCCTTGGTGGATCAAAAAGAAGATACGCCAGCATTGGTGATGTAATAACTTGTTCTGTAAAAGAGGCAATCCCGAATGGCAAAGTAAGCAAGGGTGATATTGTACAGGCAGTTATTGTTAGAACAAAAAAAGAGATATCCAGGCCTGATGGGTCAATGATCAGATTTGATGATAATTCTGCTGTGATTTTATCAAAATCAAAGGAACCTGTTGGAACACGTATATTTGGTCCGGTGGCAAGAGAATTGAGAGCAAAACATTTTATGAAAATTGTCTCCCTGGCACCTGATGTGCTTTAACTGTTTGGGTTTTGGAGAAAATATCCTATGGAAACTATGAAAACGAAAATTAAAAAAGATGACAAGGTTAAAGTACTCACCGGCAAAGATAAGGGCAAAATCGGTAAAGTGCTGAAAATTGTAAAAAAAACCAATCGAGTCGTTATAGAGAATATTAATGTTGTAAAAGTTAATCAGAGGCCAACACAGGCAAATCCACAGGGTGGTATTGTGGAAAAAAATATGCCCGTCCATGTTTCTAATCTCATGATTATGTGCAACTCATGTGTAAAGCCTACAAGAATTTCAATGAAATTACTCGAAGATGGAAAACGGGTCAGAATCTGCAAACAGTGTAACCAGCAGATAGATTCTTAGGATCAAAGGTGGAGATAACAGATGTCAAATCTTAAGGAAAATTATATTAACGATATTGTTCCTCAACTTACAAAAACCTTTAATTTTGCAAATAGATTTCAGGTTCCCAAGTTAGAGAAAATTGTTTTAAATATGGGGCTTGGAGAAGCGGTAACAAACCCTAAGATCGTAGATTCAGCTGCTGCAGAACTGGCACTTATTGCAGGTCAAAAACCTATAATTACAAGAGCCAAGAAACCAATTGCTAATTTTAAGCTTCGTGCTGATCTGCCTATTGGTTGCAAGGTTACTTTGCGCAGAGAAAAAATGTATGATTTTTTTGACAGGCTTGTGAATATTGCTTTACCGCGTGTCAGAGACTTTAGAGGGATCTCTCCTAAAGCTTTTGATGGCAGGGGAAATTACAGCCTTGGTATTACAGAGCATATAATATTCCCGGAAATTGAGTATGATAGGACCGATAGTATAAAAGGTCTTAATGTTACTATTGTAACAAGTGCACAAACTGATGAGGAAGGCAGAGAGTTTTTAAAACTTCTCGGAATGCCTTTTAAAAATTAACAGCCACGGGCAGCATGCAATGGCAACGCCCACAGCAGAACATGAAAGAGTTAATTTAGTTTAATTTAGTTTTTTCATATAAAGGATATAGGAGGAAAGCTTGGCTAAAAAAGCTTTAATTGTAAAGGCGCAAAGGAAACCAAAGTTTTCTGTACGTGCATATAACAGATGTCCCTTATGCGGTAGACCAAGAGGATTTATTAGAAAAGCTGGTATTTGCAGAATTTGTTTCAGGAAGCTTGCTTCAGAAGGAAAACTTCCTGGTGTTACCAAATCAAGTTGGTAAGGCAAAAGATTAAGAAAATAGCAGCAGATTTTAAGGAGATTTTAACATGGCAAGTAGTGATCCAATTGCAGATATGCTGACGATCATAAGAAATGGTGGTAAAGCAGGGTTTGCTAAAGTGGATATCCCCGGATCAAAGATCAAGTTACAAATGGTGCGGGTGCTGAAAGAACAGGGATATATCAAAGATTTTAAATTCCTGGAGAATGAAACTCAAGGGATGCTTCGCGTTTATCTTAAATATGTAAGCGAAGAGCAGCCAACAATTTTTGGAATTACAAGAGTGAGTAAACCCTCATGTAGAGTTTACAGCAAATCAAAACAGATTAAGCCGGTTTTAAACGGTCTTGGCATATCAATTGTCTCAACCTCAAAAGGGTTGATGACAGATAAGCAGGCCAGAGAAGCTAATCTCGGCGGTGAAATTCTTTGTAACGTATGGTAAGACAGGAGCAGATATGTCTAGAATAGGAAAAAAGCCGGTTCAGCTTCCAGATAAGGTCCAGGTTGCCCTGAAGGGTAACATGATTTCTGTTAAGGGGCCTAAAGGTAATCTTGAACGGGAAGTACACCCGGCTGTTAAAATAAATATTAAAGATGGTGTTGTAACTTTTGATACAGATACTAATAATAAGAAAAAAGTTGCTTTGCAGGGGCTATTCCGTTCTCTTGTAGCTAATATGGTGACAGGAGTTACAAAAGGGTATGAGAAAAAACTTCTGCTTTCAGGTATTGGATATCGTGCTGAGACAAAAGGCAACAGCCTTATACTTAATGTAGGATATTCCAATCCAGTAGATTTTAAAATTGCTGATGGTATTAAGGTAGATGTTGAAAAGAATACTCAGATTACACTGTCTGGTATCAATAAGGAACTTCTCGGTCAGGTAGCTGCCAACATAAGAGATTTAAGACCTCCTGAACCTTATAAAGGCAAAGGCATTATGTATGCAGACGAAAGAATTATTAGAAAAGCTGGTAAGACTGCTGGTAAGGAATAACCTAAAGGTCACACGTAAAAAGCGGGAATATAAAGATTATGGGAAACACATCACAAAGGCTTGTATCAAGGCTTAAAAGAAAAAAAAGAATCAGGAAAAATATTTTTGGTACCCAGGATCGCCCAAGAATGAGTGTATTCAGAAGTTCTAAACATATTTATGCCCAGATTGTTGATGACACACAAGGGTCTACACTTGTATCTGCATCTACCCTTGACAGGGAATTTAAGGAAAACAAGGTAGATGGTAAAAAGGCTGAAATTGCAAAATCTGTTGGAAGCCTTATTGGTAAGAGAGCTCTTGATAAAGGAATTACAAAAGTAGTCCTGGACAGGAACGGATTTTTATATCATGGTCGCATCAAAGCGCTTGCTGATGCCGCTCGCGAGTCAGGATTGAAATTTTAAATTTTTGGAGGGAACACCCTTGGCAAGACACCAGATGGAAGATAATGGATTAATTGATAAAGTCGTCAGAATCAATCGTGTTGCAAAAGTTGTAAAAGGTGGCAGGAACTTTACCTTTAGTGCACTTGTTGTAGTTGGTGATGGAGAAGGAAGTGTCGGTTACGGTCTTGGAAAAGCAAAAGAAGTACCCGAAGCAATTAAAAAAGGCATGGAAAAGGCCAAAAGAAATATGGTTAAAATTTCTTTGCTTGATGGAACTGTCCCCTTTGAAGTTGTGGGAAAAGCAGGAGCAGGTAAAGTTTTACTCAAACCTGCATCACCTGGTACAGGTTTGATTGCAGGTGGAGGGATTCGTGCTGTCCTTGAGGCAGTTGGAGTAACTGATATTTTAACAAAATGTATTGGAACCCATAATACTCAAAATATTGTAAGAGCTACAATGGCGGGGCTCCAATCCCTTTGTTTAAAAGAAGATGTGGCAAAACGTCGCGGGCTTAAACCCGAAGAAATATAAAGGTTACAAAAATGGCTGATAAGATAAAAATCACACAGATCAAAAGTACAATAGGAAGACCAGCCAAACATGGCAGGATTGTCCGTTCTCTTGGGTTAAGAAGAATGCATCAAACTATTGAACATAATGCTGATCCGGTAATTCTCGGACAGATTAAAAAAGTTTCTCATCTTGTGAAAGTAGAGGAGGTATAGTATGCAGCTTCATGATTT
>JBDLIV010000165.1:0-4833 GCA_039714675.1 Thermodesulfobacteriota bacterium | reverse complement strand
TCTTTTTCAAGCCTTAAATTGAAAAGATCCCTGAAAACTTCAGCAACATCATATATGGAGCCGGTTTTGATTTTATCCATATATTCTCTGTATCTCCGATTCCAAGTCTGATTATCTGCACCTTGTCCCTTCTTTTTCATAACCTTATAGACTTCAGGGACTTCTGTCTCAGGGATAACGTCTCTTAAACCCACTGATTCTACATTTGTAGTTGGAATCATAATCACCATGCCGTTTTCCACAATTTTCATCATGTAAAAATTCATGGTGTCACCATTTATCTGCTTGCTTTCAATTGATTCAATACATCCTACACCGTGTGCAGGATAAACTGCGAGGTCTCCTTTGGAAAATTCTTTTTTAGTTGATGATGATGTTTTTGCCTTGGTTGTTTTAGAGTTTGCACTCATTAGCTGTACCACCTTTCTTTTTATAAGAACATTTAGCCCATCCTCACGCATAAAACCATATTTTTACAATATTGTCAATGAAATTAATTTTTTACAACTTAAAGTTTGATGATATTTTATTAAAAAAATCTACTGTTTCAGTTTGTATTATATAAATTCATGGCAGAGGTAACACCATTTTCAATAATGTGAAGAGAGGCATTGCAGGCAGTATCAATAACAGAATCAAGTAATTTTGCCTCATCCTGCGAAAAACTGCCCAGAACATGCCCTGTGATATTTTTTTGTGATCCTGTTTTTTGTGAATTGGGATGGCCAACTCCTATTCGAACTCTGATACAATCTTTTTTCCCAAAAGCGTTGAATATGGATCGCACCCCGTTATGCCCACCATGACCACGGCTTTTAACAATTTTAATTTTTCCGAATTCAAGGTCCATATCATCATGAATAACAGTGATATCTTCCATGTTGACTTTATAATATGATGCAAATCTGTGGATGGGGAATCCGCTTTTATTCATATAGGTCAGGGGTTTGATAAGAAACAGAGATATCCCTCTGATTTTTGTTTTTACATACTCGGAATCAAAACGGGATTTATCAATAAAAAGGCGGGATTTTGAAGCAATGGCTTCAACGGTAAGAAAACCGACATTATGGCGGGTCTGGGCATAATTTTTACCTGGATTGCCCAGACCCGCAATAATTTTAAATTTTGATTCTGACATTTACACTTGGATTATTTATCTGCAGTGTCTTTGTCGGCAGTTTCAGCCTCGTCAGAACCTTCAGCAGGCTCTTCGCCAGCTTCTCCTTCAATCTCTCCCTCTTCAAGAAGATCTTCATCTTCTTCAATCTCTTCCTCTTCAGTAGGTGCTCCTATGGCAATGACTGTAAAATCAACTTCAAACGGAATTTCAACATTCTCACCAAGATCAATCTCTTCAACATGGACTGAATCACCTATTCCAAGGTCGGTAACATCAATTTGAATACTTTCAGGTGTATCAGCTGGTTTACAGACCACTTCAAGCTCACGCCTGATAATCTGGAGAACTCCGCCTTCTTCAACGCCTTTACTTGAGCCGACAATTTCAACAGGAATACTTACAGTAACAGTTGTATCCATATCAATTTCATGCAGATCAATATGTAGATAGTTTAAAGAAAAAGTGTCCATCTGCATATTTTTTAGCATGACAATTTTATTTTTGCCTTTTTTTCCTTCAATTTTAAGATCGAAAAACAGGCCTGTTGAACCGTTTTCCCTGATAATTTTGTCGAAATCAATGGCATCAAGAGAAAGCATGACAGGTTCACTCTTGGGTCCATAGACAATTCCCGGTATCCCCTTGTTTTGCCTTAATCGTCTGGCAGCACCTTTGCCGCTGGTTTCTCTCAGTTTTGCTTTTAATTTAATTAAATCCAAAGTTTTTTCCTCCGTATCTGCATGAATCCATGCTTAAAGACTAATATCAATTGTTTTGTTTTATATATGTTATACAAATAAAGAATTTACCGAATCACCTCTGTAACTGCGCATAATTGCTTCACCAATGAGTTTGGCAACAGACAGCGTTTCGATCTTGTCACACTCTTTTGCTTCCTTTGACAGAGGAATTGTATCTGTTACAACTAGAGAACTTAAAGATGATTTGTTTATTCGATCAATGGCAGGCCCTGAAAGTACAGGATGCGTACAATACGCATGAACAGCTTTTGCGCCTTTCTCCATGATAACATTGCCAGCCTCTGTCAATGTTCCGGCAGTATCAACCATATCATCAAGAATAATTGCAGTTTTATTCTCAACATCCCCGATAATGGCCATGGCTTTTGCCTGATTTGGCGCGCTCCGCCTTTTATCAATAATAGCAAGACTGGCATTCAGACGTTTGGCATATGCCCTTGCTCTTTCAACACCTCCAGCATCAGGAGATACAACAACCACACCCGCAGAGTGACGGGTTTTAATATCCTCAATTATAATGGGAGCAGCATAAAGATTATCCACCGGGCAATTAAAAAAACCTTGAATCTGTCCTGCATGCAGATCCATTGTTATAACTCTGTAAACACCAGTGTTTTTAAGCAAATCAGCAACAAGTTTGGCACTGATTGGAACCCTTGGAGATACTTTTTTATCTTGGCGGGAATATCCAAAATAAGGGATTACTGCTGTAATCATGCTGGCAGAAGAGCGTTTAAAAGCATCAATCAAAAGTAATAATTCAACAAGGTTATCATTAACAGGGTGACATGTGGATTGAATTACATAAATTTCCTGTTTCCTGACATTCTCATTGATTTCGACCTGGATTTCTCCATCACTAAAACGGTTGAGCTTTAATCTCCCTAAAGGTTTTGCAAGGTATTCGGAAATCCTGTCAGCAAGGGCAGAGTTTGAATTACCAGCAAAAATTGACAAGCCATTCATAGGTATCTCTTTATTTTTAATTATTAATTGTTAGTTTCTAATTTTAAATCAAGGACAATGTCTCTATAAAAAATTAAAATTCAATACTCAAATTTAAAAAATGGCTGGGGCGAGAGGACTCGAACCTCTGAATGCAGGGATCAAAACCCTGTGTCTTACCACTTGACGACGCCCCAATACAATTTAATTACAAACTTTGTTTAAACGAGGAGAGAAACACTTTTTTTTTGCTTTTATTCCATTTTGACAAAAGTTTTTCATATCCTTTTTTTGCATTTTCATGTTCTGTGAAAAGTGCAAAAAGAGATGAGCCGCTTCCAGTCATATAAACTTTTCTTTCCAGCAACAATTCCATCTCTTCTTTTGTTTTCCTGATTTCAGGATATAATCTGCATGCCGATTCTTCAAGGTCATTATGCATTATATCCCTTACATCAAAATCTACTCCTCGCAACAATACACTCAAACCAGTATTAATATTATATTTTTGGTTTGTTGTCAATTTAAAATCAATATTTTTATACACTTTTGCAGTTGAAGCCTGGACACCTGGATCGCACAATACAAGATGATAAGGTTTTAAGGCTTTGATTTTTTCAAGCTTTTCACCAACACCTCTTGCAATGGCAGGGTTGTTAAAAAGAAAAAAAGGCACATCAGCACCAAGGCTTAAACCCATTTCCATGAGTTGGGATTTTGAATATGGATTTTTGTAATAATGATTTAAAGCAGTCAGCACAGCTGCTGCATTGCTGCTGCCGCCTCCAAGCCCTCCTCCCGGGGGAATTCTTTTTATGATTTTAATGGAAAAGCCTTTTTCCCGGTTCATTTTTTTCAAAGAACGAAAAAAAAGGGCAGCAGCTTTATATGCAATATTTGATTCATTGTTTGGGACATCGGGATGATCACAAGTGATTGATATACTTTCTTTTGCAAACTCAATATATATATCATCATACAGATCAATCTGTGTTATTATTGAACATAGATTGTGATACCCATCACTTCGTTTCGAAGTGATATACAAAAGAAGATTTATTTTTGCAAAGGATTGTATCTTTTTTATCAAGTTTTTGCCTTAACAAAAGTTACTCTGAGTTCACTTAGTAAAGTTTTAAGCAGATTTTTTTCATCTTCATTTAAATTGCCCCTGGTCTTCTCTTCCAACATGGCAATTATATTTATAGTGTGTTTTGCAAGATCAAGATTGACAGATTTTTTTGCCGAAGAAGGGTCCTCAACCTGACCAAGCTGAACAAGGCCTGATGAGTATAAAGATAAAATAAAACTTGAAAAATCAATTTTTGGCAAAGTGTCTTTCTTGTTAGCCATCGTAAAACCGTTCCCCTCAGTCATTTTATTGCTCCTTAATTATAATCCAATGTCCATTTAACGTTAAATCCATCTTTTGTCACTGCTGCAAGGTAGTTATCAAAATAAAAATTTTCAACAAGGTATTTTTTATTCAAATATTCAACAATCAAATTGTCATCATCAATAATAGTTTTGATTTTTGTTTTTGACAATCCTTTTATTCCGTCACCTGTCTGCTTTAATACTGCTTCTTTTGCAGTAAATGCTCGAAAAAAAGCAATAGGTTTGTTATAACCCTTTAATACCAGTTGTTCATCTGCATCAACGATCTTTTCAAACAAAGTATCTGAAATATTTCTATCAATTTTTATACACTCAATATCAATACCAACTTTTTTTTGAGCTACAATTCCTGCCACAAAATCAAGTTTGTGTGAAACAGACCAGTAGATATTATTTAAAGGCTTTGGAACTCCTGTTCTATCTTTTTCAAACACTCTTATATCAAGTTTTGATTTTAACGAGGATGCTCTGGCACTTTTTCTGGCAAAACTGCTTAAAGCAGTAACTTTTGCTCTTCCTTTCAAAATTCTGATTTTTTCTGGCACCTTATTAATAACCGGATATAAAAAAATGATAAAATTCCCCTGTTTGAATTTAAAAATTATT
>JBDLIV010000164.1:0-4839 GCA_039714675.1 Thermodesulfobacteriota bacterium | reverse complement strand
TGTCATAGGGTGTTTCAGACAGGTTGATGATTACAAGAAAAGCCCCTGCATTTTTTGCATATTCAGGCATAAGTGATGCAGGCTGCACAAGCAGTGTAGAACCCACCACAATAAAGACATCGCTTTTTGATGAAAGCATGGCAGCTTTTTGTGTCTCTTCAACAGGCATGGCCTGGCCAAAGGAGATAGTGTCCGGCTTGAAAAAACCTCCACAGGAGCAATCCGGGGCTTTTTCTCCTGCATCAATCATTGACTGAGCCTTTTCCCAGGAAATCAGTTTTTTACAGCTCATACACCTGACGCGCCTTGTATTGCCATGAAGTTCAATAATTTTTTCTTTGGGGATTCCTGACTCTTCATGTAATCCATCAATATTCTGGGTGATCAAAGCTTTTAAAAATCCAAGTTCATACAGCCTGGCTATGCTTTTATGCCCTCTGTTTGGTTTAGACACTGAGAGGCTTTTTTCCATATCAAGTCTCTGCTGCCAGTATTTAATTCTTGCTTTTTCTGAGGCCATGAATTCATCAAAATAGACAGGTTGAAATTTATCCCATATACCTCCCTGACTCCTGTAATCAGGTATGCCGCTTTCCGTTGAAATGCCGGCTCCGGTAAAAAAGATTAACTGCTTTGAATTTTTAATCTTTTGGGCAACGATATCAGTTTTTTTATCCATTTTTTGACCTGTTCTTTAAATTGGGAAAAAGCTTTTTATAAATATTTTCATAGAGTACAAGAATTTCCGGCATTTTAAAAAATACTCCTGCTAAAAAAAACAGAAATAAAAATTCAATTCCAACAATACCGCTTATGGAGAGAGAACCTGACAATGTTGACTGATCAAAGAGATTTTTTAATCCATATTTCGTAATAAAAAGGGTGAAACCAATTATCAGACTCATGGGTACTATTTTTAAAAAAAAGAGGTAAACTTCTTTTTTTGCTAAATTACTGCTTTTTTTATTCCAGCATTCAAACAGGATAACTGCTTGAATTATAACAGAGAGTGACAGACCTAATGCCACACCTCTAACGCCCATTGTTTTCATGAACAAAAAGATTAAAGGAAGAGTCAAAACAACGCAGAGAGTTGTAAAAACAGCAGGGAAAATTGTATTTTGAGTGGCATAAAATCCTCTTGAAACAATATTCTGGGCTGAAAAAGCAAAGGCTCCAAACATGAAAAAAGGCAGTATACCTGCTGTCACCATGGTTGCCTGGGTAGTAAATTGACCTCTCTGAAAGAGTATGGTTATTATTTCATGGCTTAAAATCATAAAAAGTATGGAAACCGGAATAACAAGGAAAATAAATTTCAGTGTATTGTTTAAAAGATGGTTTAATCCTGAAATATCACCTTGCTGGGCAAGTTTTGCCATGAAAGGGTATGATGCAACTCCAATGGCCTGGCCAAAAAGCCCCACAAGAATAAACATGACTCGAAGTGCATAATTCATGGCAGCAATACTGCCTTCATCAAGATAGGATCCAAAAAATTTCAAGAGAATTTCAGTTGAAAATGTCATGGTCAACCCTATCATTAAAGGAAGTGTAAGCTTGATATATTTTATTAAGTCAGGATGCGTAAAACTGATAATAGTGTGATATTTTATCCCAACTTTTCTGGCTCCAATAATTTGAATGGCAAAATTTCCAATAAATGCTCCTGCAAGAACTCCCCAGGCAAATCCTTCCATGCCAATAAAAGGACCAAGCAGAAGTCCGCCGCAAATAATTGATAAATTATAGATCAAGGGTGCAAGGGCAGGGATGAAAAATTTTTCATTTGCAAATTGAACAGCCATGAAAAGTCCGCCGCAAAAAAAGAAAAACTGGGCAGGGATAATAATTCTGGTCATTTTTACGGCAAGGGCAAATATTTTTGGATCTTGAATGCCGGGAGCAAAAATATTTACAAGCTCTGGTGCCCAAATCCATGTAACAATAATAAAGCATAAAAGCAGAGTACCGAAAGTGTTTATTATTATAGAAAAGACCTTGTATCCATCTTCTTTCCTGTTTAAAGAGAGGTAGTGGGCAAAAATTGGAATAAAGGTAATAGAAAGAAAACCGCTTGCAACAATATGATTAAGAATTTCAGGAATAATAAAGGCAATCTGATATGCATCAACTCCTGCATTGATGCCGCCAAAGCCGGCAATTGCCATCTCACGGAAAACACCTATCACCCGACTGGCAAATACTGATGCCATCATGATAAAGGATGCAAACCCAACTTTTTTTAATAGGTTGTCATTCATTAAGAGACAGGCTCTGCTTCCAGTTTGATAAAAAAACTATATTGGCATGTCAAATGCTCCAGGAGCAATTTTCCACGACCCGTTTTCTTTTACTACAGTGATGATATTTTGAACCTTATATTCTTCGAGCACACCAAGAACAGACCCAATAATTCTATAGAGAGGGTTTATGTTTCTAATGGTGGTGGCGTTGAACAGAATTTTTGCAGATGATTCATCGGTATCTAATACCTTGGTTTTAATTTTTATACTTTTCTTTTGCAGGAAAGTCAGTTTATATCCCTGATTTTGTGCTTCAATAGCCATGTTTTCGAGGTAAATATCCACTAAGTTTATTCCATCTTCATTGATGACAGCCTTTTCACTAAGGTATTCTGCCATTGAGTGGTCAAGCATAAAATAGGCTTTGGCAAAATTTTTTACTACTTTTTCGGCGGCATCATCTCCTGCCAGTATTGAAGATGGATTGACAGTTAAGAAAATAAACAAAGCAATAACTATAGAGATTCGCCTGAACTCTTTTTTCATTGGTTTTTCTCCCTTTCAGTTTTAAAGAAATATATTGTTCTTTTATGTTTTTCCGGCTGATATACAAAAAACAATTGACTAAATAGCACACAATCATTACCAAAGAAAAGTTGTGATGGCAACATCATTTGTCAAAAATCCTTTTGCAAACCTCCAACAGCTTAACTCTTAATTATTGAGATGAAATAGTTTGACTTGAACATGGCTGGCAGAATATATTATGTATTAATACATTTGAACAAACTATAACAGGGAAAAAAATATGATAACAAAACTTGGTATTTTTACATTGTCGGCAGGTTTGCTAGTTGGACTTTTCAGTGGTATTTCCCAATTTATGGCATCCCGTACTTTATGGGTGGATTTGACAATCTCAAAGATTATCGGACAAGAAAATTCTGAAACCATTGTTTTATTAACAGATATTGAAGCAGTTCAAAATTTTTTTGATTATATAATTTATGACCTTCTATTTTTCTGTTTTTTAATTGGGATAGGGATTATTTTATTAATAATCAGTTTGTTTATGAAAACCCATTAGTTTAAAAGAGAGGGTATGATAAAAATGGATAAACTATTTGAAAATAACAAAATTTCAAGACGAGAGCTATTGCAATATTTTGCAGCCATGTCTGCTGGTATTGCTTTGCCCCTATCTTTTACAGGATGTGCTGTTGATCCGGTCACCGGAAAAAAAGGTCTGATGATGGTTTCAAGGCAGCAGGAAATAGGGATTGATAAACAGCAGTCACCTTTTCAGTTCTCATCAGATTACGGCATTACCAGAGATAAAAAAATTAACAGCTATGTGTCACAGGTGGGCAAAGCTTTGACGCCAAATGTTCACAGACTTGACATGCCCTATAATTTCCAATGTGTGAATGCCACGTATATTAATGCATATGCCTTCCCGGGTGGTTCCATTGCCGTTACAAGGGGAATCTTATTGAAACTTGATAATGAGGCGCAGCTTGCTGCTCTGCTGGGCCATGAACTCGGACATGTAAATGCAAGGCATTCAGCTGAACAGATGACAAAAGGACAGCTCTCTTCAATTCTGGTCAGTGGATTATCCATTGCTGCAGGAACTCAAGGGACAGGTCTTGGCAAGCTGACTCAACAACTTGGAATGATGAGTCAGAGTTTACTGTTATCCAAATACAGCCGGGATAATGAGAGGGAAGCTGATTTTCTTGGTAATAAATATATGGTAAAGTCGGGATTTTCCACAAAAGGATTTGTGGGGCTTATGGAGATGCTTCAATCTTTACATAAGAAACAAACAAGCACTGCCCAGATTCTTTTTTCCACCCATCCCATGAATTCAGAACGTTTAAATTCAGCTGTTCAAAGAGAAAAAGGGATATATCGCTCTTCATTAAAATACCCTTTAAATCGTGAAAGATATATGGATAGTATTGCCTCCCTGCGTAGCAAAAAACAAGGTATTGAATTATTACAGCAGGGTGAGAAACATCTGGGGAAAAAAGAGTATGACAAAGCAAGGAGTGCTTTTAAAAAATCAATAAAAAAATTGAAATATGATTATACAGCATATGTATTAATGTCCAAGTGTTTAATGGTCATGGAGAGACCTTTGCAGGCATTATCATATGCCGAGAGTGCCAAAAAACTTTATCCTGAAGAAGCACAGGCTCTTTATATTGCCGGAATAGCAAATAAAGAACTTAAAAAATACAATAGAGCCTTTAAGGATTTTAATAAGTGTGACACGGTTTTGCCTGGGAATCCTCAAATAAAATTTTATAAGGGATATTGTCTTGATAAGCTCAATCAAAAACAAGTTGCTGCAGATAATTATATGACATATTTGAAAATGGTTAATTATCAATCCAATAAATATTCTCAATATGCGTA
Organism: Thermodesulfobacteriota bacterium; assembly: GCA_039714675.1. Lineage (GTDB taxonomy): Bacteria > Desulfobacterota > Desulfobacteria > Desulfobacterales > Desulfobacteraceae > Desulfobacula. The sequence goes on along the minus strand of JBDLIV010000164.1, from coordinate 169 downwards.
TAACCGCCTGCAAAAATGGGGTTATGTCAAATAGTATCAAGCACTTCTTGCAAATTCACTTTTTAGCTTTTGCTGAAGTTTTTCAGTTGTTTTAATAATTTCTTTCAACAGAATATGGTCAATGGCGGAAAGGTTATCAAGATAGATATAATTATCTGCAGGTTTTTCT
>JBDLIV010000163.1:0-4842 GCA_039714675.1 Thermodesulfobacteriota bacterium | reverse complement strand
TTTTTATGGCATTCTCTTTCGCGGCGACTGCCGGAGCAAAGACTTTAAAAGTCGGCCTTGATGCTGACCCTGTGACCTTAGATATTCACGAGCAATTATCCGGTGGTATGCTTCAGTTTTCTCACTGGGTATATGATCCACTTGTACGCTGGAATAAAGATCATCAGATTGTTCCGCGTCTTGCAGAAAAGTGGGAGCGACTTGATGAGCTGACTGTTCGTTTTTATCTCAAAAAAGGGGTGAAGTTTCATTCAGGCAATGAAATGACTGCGAAAGATGTTCAATGGACTTTTAACCGTTTAACAAAAAGTAAAGATTTTCAAGGGTTGTTTGAACCATTTAAAGAAGTGAAAATTATTGATGATTATACTGTAGATATGATCACCAAAAAAGCTTATCCGCTTCTTATCAACATGGCTACCTACATTTTCCCCATGGACAGCAAATTTTTTACAGGTACAGATGAAAATGGAAAGCCAAAAGACCTGCTTATAAAATTTGAACCCCATTTTGCAGCTTCCAATGAATCAGGAACAGGTCCTTATGTTGTAAAAAAATATGAAAAAGGTGTTGTTCTTGAAATGGAACGTTTTAAAGATTACTGGGATACAAAATCACCAGGTAATGTTGATAAAATAGTTCTCAAACCAATTAAAGAGAATGCAACAAGGGTCGCAGCCATGCTTTCCGGTGATGTTGACTTTATCTCTCCTGTACCACCCACTGATTTTCAAAGAATTCAGTCTGATGCCAAAGTTGATCTTATTACGGTTTCAGGCGGTCGTATCATTACTTTTCAGATGAACCAGAAAAGAGTTGAAGCTTTTAAGGATGCAAGAGTAAGAAATGCTATCTGTTATGCGGTTAACAATACCGGTATTGCAAAAAAAATCATGAAGGATACAGTAACGGTAGGTGCTCAGCAGGGTCCAACAGGTTATGTGGGCTACAAGGCAAACTTGACACCAAGATATGATCTTGCAAAAGCAAAAGCGCTAATGAAAGAAGCCGGATATGAAAAAGGTTTTGAAATTTCAATGATGGCACCTAACAACCGTTATGTTAATGACTTTAAAATTGCAGAAGCAACAGCCCAGATGCTGAGTAAAATTAATATTAAAGTCAACCTTAAAACAATGCCAAAAGCTCAGTACTGGCCGGAATTTGATAACAGAGCTGCTGACATGATGATGATCGGCTGGCATTCTGATACTGAAGATTCTGGTAACTTTTCAGAATTTTTGACTGTCTGCCCAGAAAAAAAAGAGGGTTATGGAATATATAATGCTGGCTACTACTGCAACCCAAGAGTTGATGAGCTTGTCTATGCTGCACAGTCAGAAACTGATGATGCCAAAAGGAAAAAAATGCTTCAGGAAGTTGAGCAGATTCTTTATGATGAAGCGGCATTTGTACCTTTCCACTGGCAGCACCACTCCTATGCTGCAAAGAAAAATGTAAAAGCAGCTCCAATTGTTAATGCACTTAACTTTCCCTATTTTGGTGATATTGTAGTTGAATAGATATCTTTAAAATTAAGGGAATAGCAATTAAGAGAAGACCCGGGGTATTTAAAATTTATTTTTGCCCCGGGTTTAATTAATTTTAACACTTAAATTAAACTAAGCCTATGTTTGCATTCATAATAAGAAGAGCTATACAGGCAATTATGGTTATGCTTGTTATTGCCTTGGTGGGCTTCTCCATCCAAAGCAATCTTGGAGATCCTATCAGACCTCTTGTTGGAGAGAGGGTTTCTCCTGCCGAGAGAGAAGCCATGGCTGAAAAACTTGGCTTGAATGATCCTTTTTTAACCCAATATTTCAGATTTGTTAAAAAAGCTGTTCATGGAGATCTTGGGATCTCTTTTATCTATCAGACATCATGCACCAAAGTAATTTTAAAACATGCTCCTGCTACCATAGAACTTATTCTTGGTGCTGCATTAATAATTATTTTTGTTTCACTGCCCCTTGGTGTCTTTACAGCATTAAAACCCAGGCATATATTTTCAAAACTTATCATGGGATTTTCCACTCTTGGTGTCTCCATACCTGTTTTTTTAACAGGTATTATGCTGATTTACCTTTTTGCTGTTACCTTAGGCTGGCTCCCATCCTATGGGAGAGGTGAGACTGTTGATCTTTTTAACAATGGTTACTGGAAAAGCGGCCTTTTCACAATTGACGGATTGAAACATCTGATTTTACCAAGTTTATCCCTTGCATCAATAATGCTTCCTTTATATATCCGTTTAATCAGGTCTGAAATGATGGAGGTTTTGGAGACAGAATATATTAAATACTCATGGGCAAAGGGACTCTCTCCAATGCGCATATGGATGATGCATGCTTTTAAAAACACTCTGCTCCCAGTTGTTACTGTTTTTGGTTTGCAGGTAGGAATAATGTTTGCCTTTACAATTCTCACAGAGACAGTTTTTCAGTGGCAGGGTATGGGATTCATGTTTCTTGATGCTGTGCAGCGTTCGGACATATCACTTTTAAATGCTTATCTGGTCGTAGTAGCATGTGTATTTGTAATTGTAAATACTGTGGTTGATATCTTTTATGGTCTGATTAATCCTACAGTCAGGATAACAGGAACAAAATGAAACGAGCATTAAAAAAATTTAAGGAATCATATTTTCTATATAGTTTTAAACGAGATAAAGTAGCAATGGCAAGCTTTGCTGCCATAGTAATTTTTATTCTCCTTGCAATAGCTGCCCCATGGATTTCTCCAATGAATCCATATGATGCCAACAATATAGATATTATGAATTCTGAAATACCACCGGCATGGGAAGATGAAGGATTGAAGCAGTTCCCTCTTGGCACTGATAACATGGGGAGAGATATGCTTTCCACCATGCTTTATGGGCTGAGAACTTCAATATTAATTGGCCTTGGAGCTGTTTTCCTGCAAGCATTTATAGGTATTGCAATGGGTTTAAGTGCCGGATTCCTCGGCGGCAAGGTTGATGCCATACTAATGAGGATCGCTGATATACAATTCTCTTTTCCCTATCTGATGGTTGCAATTGTAGTTTCCGCTATTTTTCAGCTTGCCTTTGGAATAGGCAGATATGAAACTCTTGCGGTACCTCTTCTTATCCTGATAATAGGATTTGCTGAATGGCCAATGTATGCAAGAACTATCAGAGCTTCTGTAATAGGAGAGAAAAATAAGGAGTATGTTGAAGCAGCAAAGGTCATAGGTTTGTCAAGACCAGTCATAATGGTAAGACATGTTTTGCCAAACTCTCTTACTTCTCTTATGGTAATTTCAACAATACAGGTTGCAAATGCGGTCATGAGTGAAGCTGCTCTCTCTTTTCTCGGTCTTGGAATGCCTGTTACAAGACCTTCTCTTGGCTCGTTAATAAGATCTGGATTTGATTATATTTTTTCAGGTTCCTGGTGGATAACAGTTTTCCCCGGGATCTGGCTTATTTTATTTGTACTGGTTATTAATCTGCTTGGTGACTGGCTTAGAGATGTTCTAAACCCAAAACTCTACAAAGGATAGGATTTTTTAAAATGCCCCGCCACTTATTAAATGTTGAAGATCTGGAAGTAAAATTTGCCTTGAGATTTGGAGATATAACTGCAATAGACGGTGTCAGTTTCAGCCTTGACAAAGGTGAAAAACTCGGCCTTGTTGGTGAAAGCGGTGCAGGTAAATCTGTAACAGGATTTTCCATTATAAACCTTATAAGTAAACCTGGCTTTATTTCAAAAGGAAAAATAACATTTGAGGGAGATGAAATAAGCGCTTATTCTGACTCAAAAATGCGTCAGATAAGAGGGAACCGGATAAGCATGATTTTCCAGGATCCAATGATGACACTAAATCCTGTCTTTACTATTGGTATGCAGATGACCGAAGTCCTTCATGCCCACCGCAAAATTTCTAAAAATCAGGCAAGAGAGATAGCTCTTGAGAAATTAAAAAAAGTACACATACCTTCTCCTGAAAAAAGATTGGCACAATATCCCCATGAATTATCCGGAGGAATGCGCCAGAGAATTATTATTGCCATTTCATTGCTCACCGATCCTGCCATCATCATTGCAGATGAACCAACCACAGCTTTGGATGTTACAATCCAGGCCGAAATAATGGATCTGCTCCAGGAGTTGTGCGAATCAGATAATATGGCGCTGATTTTAATTACCCATGATCTTGGAGTTGTATCCCTGGTCACTGAAACGATTGCTGTTATGTATGCAGGGAAAATAATAGAATATGGAAAAACTGATGATGTTATTAATAATCCTCAGCATCCATACACACAGGGGCTTATAGCGTCCATACCAGGTTCAATAAAACCGGGAGATAAATTGACACAGATTCCAGGTATGATGCCGACATTAAAAGATATACCGCCTGGATGTGCTTTTAATCCAAGATGTGAATTTAGAGATGATATTTGTACAATAAAAACACCTGAACTTAAACAGATCAACGGAACAATGGTAGCATGCCATATGAGATAAGATAAGGATTATCAAAACAGAGATGAACAGTGATAATACATTAGTATCAATTAAAAATATTGTAAAACATTTTGATATATCAGGTGGAATACTTGACCAGCTTAAATTCAAAAATTTCAGGCTGCAGATTGAAAAAACAAGCGTGAAAGCTGTTAATAATGTAAGCCTTGATATACAGCAGGGTGAAAATTTAAGTGTGGTAGGAGAAAGCGGGTGTGGCAAATCAACCATTGCAAGGGTGATCATGGGGCTTTATCCTCCTAATTCCGGGGAAATTTATTATGATGGCAAGAGAATTGATAATCTGACCCATGAACAGATGCTGCCCTTTAGAAAAAAG
>JBDLIV010000162.1:0-4853 GCA_039714675.1 Thermodesulfobacteriota bacterium | reverse complement strand
TTTACAGAGAAAAGTTTGGTTCCTGTATTTGTAAAAAGAGCTGTTCCCAGGGTCATACCAGGCTCAAGCTGATGTACTCCAACACCTCTTACCTTGTAGTTTTCTGATCCCATATGAAGCACTGCATACTTTTCAAGCAAAGCCACAATATTTGGATCAAGTCTTGTACCTGAAAATTTTTCCAATTTTTCCAAAAACAGTTCCAAGGATGAAGCATCAACCTCATCCTGCAGTGAATCAAAAACATCAGCACCTGCAAGGATTCTTGACAACAGAGGAATAGACCTGCGTTTCAAGCCCTGGGGAGTGCCTGTTCCATCGGAGTTTTCATGTAAATTGTAAATAATTTTTGCACATTTTTCAAATTCACTGCAATTTGCAAGAAGATCTGCTCCTTTGACCGGATATTGAACAAAAAAATCTCTTTCATAATCTGAAAGCTTTTCTTCAGGCTTTTGCAGTATGTTTTCCGGAACCAGTAAAAGCCCAATTTCATGCATCATAGCTGCTTTTCTGAGCTCTTCCAGCTTTTTTTCATCAAATCCCAACCGGGCTGCAACAAAATGAGCAATATGTGCTACGCGTTCACCATGCCCTCTGTTCTTTTCAATATTTGCTGTAATCAAACCGGACATTATTTTTGAAAAACCATTAATATTATCCAAAAGAGCATTTTTTACAGCTTTTATCTCTTTTTTTATCCGCTTGCGCTCACGCGTCATCTGATTGAGCTGTTTAAAAGCATTGTTCAGTGCTGTGCGGTCTTCAAAAAGCTGATTTTTTGTCTCTTTTAATTCTGCCTTAAATTTATCAAGATATTCAAAAGATTTTTTAAGTTTGAGTTTTTGATCGGCAAGTTCCTGACTGTAAGATTCAAACTGTTGTTTTTTTTGCTCACTCTGAGTAATCATTCACCCACCATTCATCCCAATCAGTTTCCATGATGTTTTGGGCAATCTGTTTTCCTGTATCAGTTTTCAACCTGCTAAGAACATGGGGCAGCCATTTTTCAGGACCTTTTACACCAGTATCATCCATTTTTTTTAATTCCAGAATAAAAGATATCTGATCAGCATCGCGAGCCAGTTTTGCCTCTTTGGTTTCTCCTGAATTAAATTCATCTAAAAGAGTTTTAATATCATTACCAAAGGTCACAGGCTTTATCAAATGGGAAATGGCTTTTGCTTCATCTGTCTTTGAATATTTTTTTTCCACATAGTTAAAATCCCCTGTTCTTGCCTCGGCAATATCGTGTACCAGAGCCATGGTTACAAGTTTTTCACAATTTACACTGTGATCCAATTTAGCCATGGCAAAACAGATAAAAGCTGTCATAAAGCTGTGCTCAGCAATACTCTCACTGCCTGATCCAAGAAAAGCATACCCTGATCTGTTTATATCCTTTAAAATTCTTACTTCAAACAATAAATTGGCAATTTGTTTCATCTCATACAAACCCCATGATAATCATAACATTTAACAACATTCCTTGACTTTTTATAAAACAGTGAGTTAAATAAAGTCAAGAAATCAAGATTAAACAATGCAATTCAGGAGGAGATATATGCAAAACCATAAAACAATGATTACACTTTATGTCCTGATCATTTTGGGGTTTGCTTTTTGTTCAACAGGGTTTGCCAAAGATAAAAAAGAGTTTATTCCTGGCACGGATTCAGGATTTTATTATACCATAAAAAAAGGGGATACCTTGTGGGATCTGTCTGAAAAATTTTATAATTCTCAATGGGACTGGCCAGGGCTCTGGGAGATGAATGATGATATAAAAAACCCCCACTGGATCTACCCTGGGAAAAAAATCAGAATCTTTTTAAGAGAGAAACCTGCTCTTACACCAAAGATTGTAGAAGTACAGAACATTAAAAAAACAGACAAACCCGTTAAAATAAACACTTCTTTCTCTTTTTCTAAAATAGATCACATCGGATTTCTCAAAAAAAAATTACAACCATCCTTTGGCTCTGTAATCAAGGAACAAGAAGACAATCTAATGATGTCGGCCAATGATATTATCTATATAAAACCATCTAACACAGGAACACTTATTCCAGGCAGGAAATATCAAATTTTCACCACTGAAAAGGTTAAAGAAAAAATCGACAATCAAACATTCACTGGAATCAAACACCTGATAAAAGCGCAGATTAAAATCCTTGATCATAAAACAACTTATGTCACGGCATTGATAACTAAAGCTTATAGAAGTGTTAATGAAGGGGATATGGTCATGGAATACCAAAAACGCGATCCCATCTTAACTGTTGAAGAGTATCCTGATCCCATTGATGCAAAAATTATCTGTTCTGAAAATAATAATATGATGATCAATGACTACACTATTGCATTTATTAATATTGGAGGAGCCAGTGTTAAACCGGGGCAGATATATTCCATCCTTAGAAAAAATGAACTTTCAGACAATACAACATGGCCCATGAAAAAAAAGGCAAACTCAATTGAACTTGAAAACTTGAAATCTGGGAAACTGATTGTACTACATACTGAAGATATTGCATCAACTGTTATGATTTTATCTTCAAAGTATGCTATTAATCCCAATGACATGGTAAATTAAGACCTTACCTATTAATCCAAGGTAACCCTGAAGATCTCTTGATAGGTTGTATGCCCTTGGAGCATCTTTTTTATATACCATATCAACGCTGTTTTAATGAACCGGATATAATACAAAATTGAGCTGAATAGTATGTTGTCATAATCCAGAAACTTGAAAAAAAGACCGGTGTTAAAAATTTATTGACTGCAATAATAGAGTCGGAAAGTATAAAAAGGCAGGCGCCTGTTATTATTAAAAAATGGTTATCCGCTCCCAGGGCAGCACTAATTCCCATGGTCAGTATTACCAGCAGATAAGCGATAACGGGAATCATCATGGATCCAAGATTCGGGATCAAGATAAGACCTAAGGCAAAGCCATAGGTGATAATGATCAGTGCAATTATTGATCTATGTTTTTCCAGTACCGGTTTTCTGATAAATACTGAAATATAAAAAACATGGGCAACCAAAAAAGCTGCAAGACCAAAAACAAAATAATCAGTTCTGTTAAGTTCCAATACAATATCACCTAAATCTGAGAATAGAAAACCAATCCCCAGTAATTTACCCCTTATTCCGGGAATCTTTAGAAAAGCAAGCAAAGCAAGGCTAAAAACCGGGACAGCTTTGATTATAAAATCAAAAGGATATGGGCGCAAATTAAGAGTTGCTATAAAAATCAGGGCAAAACAGAAAAACAGAGAATAGATAATTTTATTTAAGGACATCATTTTTCCCTTTATAGAATATTTTTATCTTAACAGAATACATTGTAATTTCTATATCTTCTTTTAAAAATTTAATCAAATTAAAGAATCGTGTCAATGAGCTATAAAAAAGGGCAACCGTGTTTAGATTGTTGACTAAAATCTTTTACAGGATTATAAAACATGAAATTATATTTTAAAAACCATATTGATGCACAGGAGAGAAAAATGCCCGAACTTGCATACTTGAACGGGGAAATCATGCCCATTGAAAAAGCCTTTGTTCCCATTGAGGACAGAGGTTATCAATTTGGTGATGCAGTTTATGAATACATTGCAAGCCATGATGGGAAAATGTTTTTTGTGGATGATCATCTTTCAAGACTTGAACGATCGTTGCAGGAGCTTTCCTTTCCAAAAGTATCCCTTAAAACAGTTAAATCAGCAGTTGAAAAATTGTTCAGTGAATCACAGATTAAAAGAGCCGGTATCTATATCCAGATCTCAAGAGCCGTTGATCAAAGGGACCACGCCTATTCCAATAAAGGACCTGTACAAATTGTAATGACGGTCAGATCTCTGCCTGAGAGGCATATCCATGCAAATAATGGGGCTGCTGCTATTACCATGGAAGACTATAGATGGAATCGCTGTGATATCAAAACTGTCCAACTTTTACCCAATATCCTTTCCAAACAAAAAGCTGTGGACCAGGGAGCTTATGATACAATTTTCATATCAAAAGATAAAATTGTAAGAGAAGCTACAAGTTCCAATGTATTTATAGTAAAAAATGGCAGTGTGGTTACGCATCCTTTAACCAATAATATCCTGCCCGGCATTACCCGCAAAGTTATTCTTGAAATCTGTCAGGATAAAAATATCCCCTTTAAAGAGCGTTTTTTCTCTCTAACAGATTTATATGATGCTGATGAAGTTTTTTTATCCGGTACAACAACTGAAGTCTTACCCATTGTATCCATTGACAGCAAGGCCATTGCAGATGAAAAACCAGGTAAATTAACTAAAATTCTTTATAATGAACTGCGCTTAAAAGCAGGTGTAAAAAAAGCCCTTTGACCTATATCAAATTAATATTCACGGCTGTTTTCTGGGGCGGAACCTTTATAGCAGGAAAATTATTATCCCAGAATGTTGATCCATATTCCGCTGCTTTTTTAAGATTTTTGATTGCCTCTTTTTTTCTTGTATTTTTAACCATTAGAATTGAAGGCAGCCTTCCAAAGCTGAAACCTGATAAAATATTTATTATGTTTTTATTGGGTCTGAGCGGAATATTTTTCTACAACCTCTTTTTTTTCTCTGGGCTTAAATATATTCAGGCAAACCAGGCTTCATTAATTATTGCCACCAATCCAATTTTTATTACTATTAGTTCTGCTCTCTTTTTTAAAGAATCACTGAATTTGATTAAAACAGTCGGGCTGTGTCTCTCTTTTACTGGAGCTTTAATTGTTATATCAAACGGTAATATTTTTGATGTATTAAATTTAAGGCTGGGAAAAGGAGAGCTTTTAATATTTGGGTGTGTTGCAAGCTGGGTTG
>JBDLIV010000161.1:0-4859 GCA_039714675.1 Thermodesulfobacteriota bacterium | reverse complement strand
TCTTTGTTCAAGCTTGCAAAAGATGTAAAAATAGAAACAAAACAGGATAAAAAAGAAAAAATTGAGAATTTAACAGAATATGTCAGAAAAGCTGCAAAATTTGCCGAAAAAGAAGATGTGTCAGGTTATTTTAATGCCATGTCATGGCTGGATCTTGAGCTGGAAGATAATCCAGAATCCTTTGATGAATTTTTTGATATTCCCTGGAGCAAGTTGGCAGATGCAGAAAGAAATAAAAGATTTATTGAAATCAGGAGGGTTTTATAAAAGCCATTATAAATGCTGGCCTCCAGTTTTTTGGGGTAGGATAATATTTTAGTTCCCAAAAAAGAACTCAAACAAATAGATTTATGCCTTTATTGATAAATGATAAATTCTACCGACTATAAACCGGCACCATGGCTCCGAAATGGGCATATTCAGACCATTTTCCCAACAATTTTCCGAAAGGTAAATGGTGTTTATTACAACAGAGAACGTATTCAAACGCCTGATGATGATTTTTTAGATATTGACTGGTCTTGCTCCGGGAAAAAAATTTTAGCGGTAATATCCCATGGGTTAGAGGGGGATAGCCAGCGGAACTATGTAAAGGGAATGGTAAAGGCGCTTAACAGAGCGCATATTGACTGTCTTGCATGGAATTACCGCACTTGCAGCGGAGAAACAAATCGTCAATTAAGGATGTATCATAACGGTTGCACAGATGATCTGGACTTGGTTATCAGGTATGGGATAGCAAAAGGATATGAAAATATTGTTCTGATAGGGTTCAGTATGGGAGGCAACCTGAGTTTACTATATCTGGGGCAACAATCCGAGCAGGTATATCCTGAATTGAAGGGTGCTGTTGCCTTCTCAGTGCCTGTTGATTTAGAGGACGCTGCCAGACAATTATCCCGTATTTCAAACAAAATTTATATGAAACGATTTTTGAGTATGCTACACCAGAAAATCAAAGAAAAAATGGTGTTGTTTCCAGATCAAATCAATGACCGGGGGTATAATGAAATTAAGGATTTTAAGTCATATGATGACCGATATACTGCACCGATTCATGGGTTTAAAAGTGCAGAGGATTATTGGACAAAATGCAGCTGTAGTCCTTTCTTGGGGCAAATCCGAATTCCATGCTTAATTGTTAATGCCAAGGATGATCCATTTCTAGGGTCATCATGTTATCCTTATCAACAGAGCGTGAGCCCTAATATCTATTTAGAAATTCCGAAATATGGTGGACATGTTGGTTTTATGAACCGTAGTATTAATGACAAATACTGGTCAGAAACCCGCACCGTAGATTTTATTCAGGAGCTCTTCAAAAACATCCTTTAATAATTAAGCAACAATTCTTACTATCATTTATGCATAGTTTTGCTATCTGAAACAATTTTGAACTCTGAATACTTTCCACAGGTATAATAATAATTAACTCAGGTAGATATGTTTTCCTATGCTATTATATAAAAAGCTTAACGTTTTCAGGTCATCTGTTCGCCCGGTGCATTTGGCTTGTTTGAATGTTTTCCTATAAATGTAACTAAATTTTGATTACATTTTTTGGGTTAAATTTTCCTTTTCAGCTCTTTTTTAATGGCCAACCCAATTTTTTCAACGGTATATGGTTTTTTTACATATTCGCCTGCGCCAAGACGTTGGGCTTCTTTTACTTTGTCATCATCAGAAAATCCACTTGTAATGATGGCTTTTTGTTTTGGATGCAGGTTCAGTATATGGATATAAGTTTGCAAGCCATCTATTCCCGGGTTCATAATCATGTCCAATAGCAGAAGATCTACGCGGTTGTTTGTCATAAACTCAATTGCTTTTTCACCACTGGATGCCATTTTTACGCGATAATTTAATCGTTCTAAAATAGTTTGTGCAATTTGCCTTTGTGTTTTGACATCATCTATAACCAAAATGGTTTCACCACAACCAGTATACTGTTCAACGGAAGTGGTTTCTTTTTCATCTGGAATGCCCATGCCTGTGGCAGGGAAATAGAGTTGAAATTTTGTCCCTTTGCCAGGGGAACTTTCAACATGAATATACCCGTTATGATCCTGCACAGCTCCCCATACCACTGACATGCCAAGACCCGTACCGCTCCTATCCATTTTTTTGTTTGTATAAAAGGGTTCAAAAATTCTTTTAACTTCTTCAGAATTGATCCCCTTACCGGTATCCTCTACAGTGAACAGAACATAATCGCCTTCATGAATCTTGTCATATCCTTTTACAGGGGCATCAATATATGTATTTTGAGTTGAGATGATTATGTTTCCACCATTTTCCATGGCTTCTGTTGCATTTGAAACCAAGTTCATGACAGTTTTCGTCAGATGAATGGGTGTCCCTTTCATATTAAACAGATCAGGCGACAGCTGGGTCTGAATAGATACATTTTGATGGTAACGAATCATTGTTTTATATTCAGGAGTTTTTAAATATTCTGCAATAATTTCATTTAAATTTACAATTTCAATATTAGTTACACCACGTCTTGCAAGGGTTAACAGATCATCAACAATTGAGGCGGCTTTTTTCCCGGAGTCATTGATTGTAATAATGGCCGGTCTCAAAGGGCTGTCCTTGGGCAGGCTCATCAAAAGCAATTCCGGATAAGTGACCAGTCCGGACAGCACATTGTTCAGATCATGAGCAACACCCCCAGCCAGCAACCCCAAAGCTTCCATTTTTTGAGCCTGCTGAAGCCGCTTCAAAGCGACTATTTTATCATTCTCAAATTTTTTCCTTTTGGAGATATCATGTATGACCGCAATAGCATGCTGGTGCTGTTCTATACTGATATTAACTATGGATATTTCAATAAAATATTTATTGCCATTTATGTGTTGGGTATATAAAGCAGTATTTTTAGGGTATGGGTCTTTTGAGGCTTCTTTAAAGACTTTTTTCAATGTTAATTTCTGTCTCTGATGGTTCTCCTGGAACGGAGCAAGATTATAAATATTTTTCCCAATGGCATCTGAATTGCTAATTCCAAATATCTTCTCGGCTGCTGGATTCCAATAGGTTATCGTGTCGTAATCATTAATCATCAGAATTGCTTCATTTGCAGTATCCGTGATTGTTCTATGGATTTGTTCTTTTTTCCTCAATTCTTTTTTATACTCCATGACCGCATCTTTCATTTTATGAAATGAGTTCGCTGTCCGCTGGATTTCGGCAAAAGCAGTTTTTATTTTTTGTCGGGAGGTATAATTATGACTTGTTATATGCAGTGCTTCCTTATCTAGTTCAGAAATGGGTTTAATGATTTTCCGTGCAACATAAAGACCGATGATGGTGGCAAGACAAGACAAAACAAAAACTAAAAGTAAATTGATTCTCTGGTTGGAAATCAGTTTGCCAAAATAATCATCTTCCGGGATATAAACCCCGATCATCCAGGATATTTTGGACTCCTTCACCGGAGTGAACATGGTATAATATTTTTCCGAGCCTGACCCAAAGGTCGCAAAAATAGAATCTTTATTCATTGCAGGCGGATTTTTAAAACCTTGAGCATCTTCAATAGCGTCGTAGGCAAACTTGCAAACAGGGTTTGAAAGCTCCCAGAGTTTTGGAAGGCGGATTTTTTTATTTTGTTTTTCATCAGTATATTTTAATTGATCAGTATCCGGATATGCTATCACATTGCTTTCCTGATCAATTATGAAAGCAACACCTGTTTTCCCGACGCGCAAACTGCCAATAAAATTGGAAAGTACATCCAGTTCAATATCTACACCCACGATACCAAGCAAACTGCCATCGGCATCATATATCGGTCCGGCAGTCGTGATACCCGGTTTTTGCGATGTAAAAAAAACATAAGGATTTGTCCAAATAACCTGTTTTTCTTCACGGGCCTTTTTATACCAGGGACGCTGTCTTGGGTCATAGTTGTCTTCAGGATCAAAAACTTCCTTGATAATTTTCATATCCCTGTCACGCCATATGAGTTTAACCTGCCGGCCTTGCGGGGTTCTTTCGATGAATTTTGTTCTATAACTCCCAGGGGAATCTTTGGTATTCCGACTGACATAATAGAATTCACCTTCAAGATTGGCATAATAAATACCTGCAAACTGAGGGTAGATTTCCAGTTGGTCGAAAAAATATTTTTCCAGCCTTTCAATATGACCTTTGTCTGTGTAAACAACTTTTGAAGAAATTAACCGTTTTGTCAGGTGAGCTGCCCCCTGCGCAATGGAAAAAAAATTCTGAGTTTCCTTTAGCGCCAAATCAGAGATGTTTTCCATGATATCCTTGGTGTGTAAAAGCATTACCTTTTTGTTGGAAAAATAGGAAAAGGGCATACTGATTAAAAGAGTTCCCCATATGAGGACAATGCACCCCACGATAATGACACCACGGATTGATATTTTCAAAAAGCCCCCTTAAAGAATATCCAATTTAAAATATTAAGTTGAGCCGTCTACGCAGCCATGAACAAATAGTTATACGGGTTTATTTATCATTCAATTTATCATGATATATGCCCATAATTAATAATAAATTTTCTCAATATTTTGTATCAAAGGGAACTGCAGATGTAAACAAAAGAAAATTCAAGGAGTTTTACATTGACAGAAAGCCTTTTTCCATAAAAATTCTGTTAAGTATTATTTTGATATCCCTGATAATTTCAGCCTTTAAATACTTTTAACAAGGATAATTAATCGAAACTTTGGCTCCATTTCAACATTGCTTCTTCCATTCCTGCCTTTTTTAAAAAGTGTTTACTTGTGTTCAGGAAAACGGCCTGATAAGCTTGCATCATGGATTAAGCGGAAAGGCTCTGTCTGAGTTTCAATTAACTATAAAGGCAAAGGGTAATACATGAAAAT
>JBDLIV010000160.1:0-4881 GCA_039714675.1 Thermodesulfobacteriota bacterium | reverse complement strand
CCTGGTTTATGGCCTGTTAAAAATACAAGGGATGTTTTATCTGCTTTTTCAATATCTTTAAATTCTTTGGCAATAACAGCAAATCTTGTATAGTTTCTTGGATTATCCTCAATTGATTCCTCAAGGACTTTCATGTTAAAAATTTCTGCTGCCATGGTTGACCCAATGGCAGCAGAGCTTATATCATTGGATTCTTTTACATGGCGCACTGCACTGGAAGTTGCCTTGACAGGGGCAAGCTGCATATCCGGATATTGATCAAGATAATTGCGGCACTGTGCAAAAGCAGGCGGCGGAGCCAGAATTTTTTTGATATCAGCTTTGACAGCATTTTCATGGACAATCAATGCATGCTTTATCCTGATAGTAATTTCACCGATAATTTTAAGATCATACTCCTGGAGAAGATCAAAATTTTCATGTATGGAGCCTGAAAGGGAATTTTCCAGCGGGATTACTCCATATTGAGTAGTACCGGACTGAACTGCAATGAAAATATCCTTAAAAGATTTTGCTGGAACAGGTTTTATTTCATCTCCGAAGTATCCAAGACTTGCCTTATGGCTGTAAGCTCCATACTCTCCTATAAATGCTGCAGTTTTTGAAGAGTCTGCATCCAGATTATTGATGATTTCAGACTTTTTTAAATAATCAAAATCAAGCTGCTTTCCCACAACCGGAGCAATGACATATATATCCCTTGTCAATTGTCCAAATTGTTCAGGATAAAGACTCTGGGGACCATCTGAGAGTGCCTGATCAGGATTATTATGCACCTCGATCATTAAAGCATCTGCCCCTGCTGCCACAGCAGCCCTTGCCATGGGGCTGACCTTTTCCCTTATGCCGGTGGCATGACTTGGATCAATAATAATGGGAAGATGGGTAAGCTTTTTCAATACCGGGATGGCGGAAAGATCAAGGGTGTTCCTTGTATAGGGTTCAAAGGTTCTTATTCCCCTTTCACACAGGATAACATTATTATTGCCGCCTGCCATAATATATTCCGCTGACATGAGCCACTCCTGAATTGTTGAGGCAAGCCCCCTTTTCAGGACAACGGGTTTTCCCATCTTGCCCACGCACTTGAGAAGCTCGAAATTCTGCATGTTCCTGGCTCCGATCTGGACCGCATCAACATATTTCATCATAAGATCAGCCTGGGAAGGGGATGTAATTTCCGTTACAACACCAAGTCCTGTTTTCTCCCTGACATCTGCAAGGATTTTCAAACCCTCTTCCTCAAGTCCCTGAAATGAATATGGCGAAGATCTTGGTTTATACGCCCCTCCCCTGAAAAGGACAGCTCCATATTTTTTAACCTCTTTTGCAATGGTCATGGACTGCTCATGACTTTCAACAGCACAGGGGCCTGCAACAATAACAATTCTGTCACCACCCACTACCACATTGCCGATCTTGACCTTTGAATTTTCAGACTTGAAATCACGGCTCACAAGTTTATAAGATGTCTTAATGGGCATTGCATCTGCAACACCTTCAAGCTTTTTCAATTCATCCGCACTTTTTGTGCAGTTTCCGATAATGCCAATGACATTTCTGCCTGCATCAACGATTTCCCTTGTAATGCACCCTTCATCGGCAAGCATGTTTTTAATCTTGTCTTTCTGGGTCTGCGTAATCTTGTTATCCAGTTTCAGTATCATCTATTCTCTCCTGTTAAAAAAAATACATATAAAATAAAAAAGACTTTGGAGATTGTCCCCAAAGCCTTAAAAATGCAAAAAGCCCCGGGTGGCTCGTAATGTCCACCCGGGGCTTTAATAACCAAAAATTATTAAAATCTATACCGGATGAACGCTCCTAAAAAAGAAAAAGAAGCGTCCAAAATTAAATACTGCAATATGTTTTGATATGACTTTATTCATAATATTCATTTAATCTTTTAAAAATTCATTTTAAAATACTGGCCATTTTTTTGGATGTCAAGCAATTTTTTTTTATAATTTACAACTATAGTGTATTTAAGGTGTCTTATTAATCCCCATAAGCCGATACACTATTGTTTCATAATACAATACATGATACACAATTTATTTTATAAATTTTCTTAGCAGAGTTGAATCTTCCAATAGAAACAAGTTTAACAAATATTTTATATCACTTCTTGCCAGGACGCTATCTATTATTTATAGTATATTTATTCATTTTACTTAGTATTTATTCTCACTGTTTTTACATCTTGGCATATTATTTGCTCTTTTATTTTGAAGTAAACATAAAACAAATATTAACATAGGATAGATAATCTTAAAAACCTTTATAAATGACACACAACACTCTTAAAAATAAAAGCAGCAGTTTTATAAAACCTGTAAAGAGAGTCTATACTTTTTATCGTGATGGTTTCAGAGGGATGGTTCTTGGAAAAAAACTGTGGAAAATCATTCTTATAAAACTGTTTATCATGTTTGCAGTCCTGAAATTATTTTTCTTTCCCAACTTTCTTAAAACAAATTTCCAAACCGATGAAGAAAAATCAAATTATGTTCTTGAACAGATTACAAAAAATGCTTCTTTAAACACACAAGAAGGATCTTTTGAATAAAATACAATTAATCATTATAAAAGGAGGAAAAAAGAAAAATGGTTGATATTGATTTGAGTGTGGTAAACTGGGCAAGGGCGCAATTTGCTCTCACGGCCATGTATCACTGGATTTTTGTACCTTTAACTCTGGGACTCTCTTTTTTATGTGCTTTTTTTGAGACTATTTATGTGCGCACGGGAAACAGAGAGTGGCGAAACATTACAAAATTCTGGATGACACTGTTTGGAATTAATTTTGCCATCGGTGTTGCAACGGGAATTATTCTTGAATTTGAATTTGGGACAAACTGGTCAAATTATTCCTGGATAGTAGGCGATATTTTTGGTGCTCCCCTTGCAATTGAAGGAATTTTTGCATTTTTCCTTGAAGCAACTTTCTTTGCTGTCATGTTTTTCGGCTGGAACAGGGTGTCAAAGAAATTTCACCTTTTTTCAACCTGGATGGTAGCTATTGGTTCAAACCTTTCAGCTGTATGGATCCTTGTGGCAAATGCATGGATGCAAAACCCTGTCGGCATGGCTTTTAACCCTGAAAAAGCACGATTTGAAATGCAGAATTTCTTTGATGTTGTGTTTAATCCTGTGGCAGTCTCAAAATTTACCCACACTTCAAGCTCAGGATTTCTATTTGCTTCGCTGTTTGTGCTTACTGTTTCATGCTGGTTTCTTATAAAGGGAAGGCATATCCAGATGGCAAAAAGATCCATTGTTGTGGCATCTGTATTTGGCCTGATTGCATCGGTCTATGTCGCATTCAGCGGTGATGAAGCAGCCTATGATGTTGCTCAAAAACAACCCATGAAACTTGCAGCCATTGAAGGATTATATAAAGGAGAAACAAATGCCGGAATAGTTGCCGCAGGTATTTTACGAGGAGACAAACAGCCAGGCGATGGTCAGGACCCTTTTCTTGTAAAAATTAAAATTCCATTTATGCTCTCACTTCTTGCAAACCGCTCCTTTGGATCTTTTGTACCTGGAATTGATGATCTTGTATATGGTAATGAAGAACATGGCATAGAGAGTACTGCATCAAAAATTGCCAAAGGGAAAAAGGCAATAAATGATCTTGCCCAATTTAAACAGGCCCGCAAAGAAAATAATGATACAGAGGCAGAAATCTCCCTGGCAAGATTCAGACAAAACCAGGACTATATGGGCTATGGTTATCTTGACAGCCCGGAAGAGGCAGTTCCTCCAGTGGCTCTTCCCTATTATGCTTTCCATGTTATGGTAGCTCTTGGCACACTCTTTCCCATTCTCTTTGCTGCTTTTCTTTTCTTTATATTTAAAGATTCTCTTATGGAACAGAAATGGCTGCTTCCCATTGGCTTGATTTCAGCTCTTCTCGGACTGTTTGCCAGCCAGTCGGGATGGATTGTTGCAGAGGTTGGCCGTCAGCCATGGGCCATTAACGGTCTTCTGCCCGTTAAGATGTCAGCAACAAATCTTGCAGCAAGTAATGTCCAGATTACTTTTTTCATGTTTCTCGGACTGTTCACTCTCCTGCTCATCGCTGAAATAACCATAATGCTTAAACAAATATCCATAGGACCAAAGGAGGAGAATTAAAATGTTATCAAGCCTTGACTATGCAACTTTGCAGCAACTCTGGTGGTTTATATGTTCCATTGTTGGTGCTCTTTTCTTGTTTCTCACTTTTGTCCAGGGAGGACAGACCCTTTTGTGGCAGGTTGCCAAAACTGATCTTGAAAAAACTCTGGTGGTAACTTCCCTTGGACGCAAATGGGAAATGCCCTTTACAACCTTAGTCCTTTTTGGAGGAGCATTGTTCGCAGCGTTCCCAAAATTTTATGCAACAAGTTTTGGAGGAGCCTACTGGGTATGGATTTTGATTCTTTTTTCATTTATTATTCAGGCTGTCAGCTATGAATACAGAAAAAAACCAAATAATTTCCTGGGATCAACTGTTTATGAACTGTTTCTTTTCATAAATGGTTCTGTGGGTGTTCTGCTCATTGGTGCTGCAGTTGGAACCTTTTACACAGGTTCAAATTTCACACTTGATATGTATAACAGAGTAACCTGGGATTATACACTGCTGGGTATAAATTTAAGGGGGCTTGAAGCTGCTTTTTCTCTGTTCAATTTGAGCCTTGGAATTTTTCTTGTATTTAATGCAAGAGTGTTAGGCTCTTTATATCTTTTAAACAGCATTGATTTTTCCTCAACCCCGGATCTTGAATCAAGACTGCGCACATCTACTTTAACAAACTTTCTTATTGCCCTGCCCTTTTTACTTTATGTAATTGTCAGTATTCTTTTCATGAAGGGATTTGGTGTTGATGA
>JBDLIV010000159.1:0-4898 GCA_039714675.1 Thermodesulfobacteriota bacterium | reverse complement strand
ATTTTCATCAAAAATGAGTGCATGCTTTACAATCTCGGCAAGTCCGTTTGAGATCTGATCATCTGGCAGAGTATTTAAAAGGTCCATATCACAGATTACAAATTCAGGCTGATTAAAAACTCCAACCATATTTTTATAGGAGTCCAGATTAACACCGTTTTTTCCTCCAACACTTGCATCAACCTGGGATAACAGAGAGGTGGATACAAAACCAAAATTCACACCCCTTAAAAATATAGAGGCTGCAAATCCTGCAATATCACATACAATACCACCGCCTATTCCCACAATAAAACTTGAGCGATCACAGGAGTAGTGAATAAGCTCTTTTAAAATGTTTTCAACGGTTGCAAGGGTTTTAATTTTCTCGCCGGTTCCAATGGTTATGATGGGCACATCGGGAAAATCTTTTTGATAATAGTGTTTAATATTCTCATCGGTTATTATGATAACCTGGGTGGAAGGCAGGTATTGTTCAAGATTTTTAAGCTTTTCTCCCACATAAATATTGGAAAACCCTGAGTCGCGTTGTATGGAAAAAGTTTTTATCTTTTTTGAAGTTTCCATCAATTTTGCCTTGTCAGCTTCCAGTAATTGCATGGATGGAATGAATTTTTCCCATAAGAGCTGCAAACTGTTCTGGATACAAAGACTGCAGACCATCGCTAAGTGCTTTGTCCGGGTTATTATGAACTTCTACCATTAAACCATCAGCATTTACAGCTGCTGCTGCATAGGCAAGTGATGGGATCTGATCCCTGACTCCGGCTGCATGGCTTGGATCTACAATAATAGGAAGATGGCTCTCTTTTTTCACAGCAGATATAACAGAAAGATCCAATGTGTTTCTACTGTGCCTTACAAAGGTTCTAATGCCTCGCTCACAAAGGATTATGTTTTTATTGCCTTCCTGCATAATATATTCAGCAGCCATAAGCCACTCTTCCAGTGTTGCTGACATACCTCTTTTTAAAATCAGAGGTTTTTTTGATCTTCCTGCGCGTCTTAAAAGAGCGAAATTCTGCATATTTCTGGTACCTAACTGAATAAGATCAGCATACTCTTCAACAAGATCAAACGTCTCAACATCCAAGACTTCCGTTACAATGGGCAGACCAGTTTCTTTTCTGACTTTTCCCAATAAGTGAAGACCCTGTTTCCCAAGGCCCTGGAAAGAAAATGGAGATGTCCTTGGTTTAAAAGCACCACCTCTAAATATCTGTGCGCCTGCTTTTTTAACAGATTGTGCAATAGATAAAACCTGATTCTCAGTTTCAACAGCACATGGGCCTGCAATCACAGGAAACTTTCCATTGCCAAATACTGAGTCACCAACTTTAATTATTGTATTTTCTGATTTATATTCCCTACTGACAAATTTTACTAATGACATAAATTTCCTCCACTTCAGGCTCTTGTATCAATATTCAAGCTATAGAGCAATACCAAACCCGGGATATTTTTACATAAAAAATATAATAAATTAAAAATATTTATTGCTTTTCACCGTTGTGCAGGATAAGATTCGGGTTCAAGATTTATATAAATTAACATTATTTAGATTTAAAAATGGAATATATACATTTAAAAAATGAGGCTCCAGATGCAGTAGAAGCGCTTGCAGGAGGGATAGCCCACGATGTTAATAATCTTCTGGCTGCTATTAAAGGCAGGGCGACTTTGATGCTCAACAGTATAAAACCATCTGATCCACTGTACAGACATATATTGGAAATTACTCGTTGTATTGACCAGGGTTCTGATATTACAAACCAACTGCTTGGTTTTGCCAAAGTTGATGAATACTATACAAGCTCAACCAATGTAAACCGCCTTGTACGAAAAACCGTGGAGAACCTCGATCTTAAAGAAAAAAACATTGTGCTTGATGTTGAACTTGATTCAAAACCTCTGATTGTTGAAGCAGACCAGGATAAAATCAACCAGGCTTTGATGGAAATTATTCATAATGCGATACAGGCCATGCCCAATGGAGGAAAGCTTTCTGTTGTCACGGAATATGCTGCTATTTTAAATGGAACAGCTGATTCTTATGGGCTGGAGAGCGGTTTTTTTGTAAAAATAACAATAACAGATTCCGGCATTGGAATGGAGAATGATATATTAGAGAACATTTTTACCCCTTTTTACTCTGCTGATCATAGAGTTCATCCTGAAAAAAAAGGTCTGGGACTGACTTTTGCCAGGGGAATTGTTCAAAATCATAACGGTATTATTGATGTGTGGAGTTCTCCCGATACCGGCTCTTCATTTTCTATTATTTTGCCATTAAAAGAGACACCTAATAATATGCATAACTCAGCAGAAACTGAAAAAGTTGTTCTTGGAAATGAATCAGTGCTTCTGGTTGATGATGAACAAAGAGTTCTCACCGTTGGTAAAGAAATATGTGATACGCTTGGATATAGCGTAATAACAGTAAACTCCGGCAAAGAAGCATTGAAAACATATAAGGCCAAACAAAAGAGTATTAATCTTGTTATCCTTGACATGATAATGCCTGAAATGAATGGACTTGAGACTTTTGATGAACTAAAAAAAATAAATCCTGATATCAAGGTGCTGCTCTCCACAGGATACTCCATTGATGCAAAAGCCCAGAAAATGCTTCAAAATGGCTGCAAAGGGTATATCCTCAAACCATATAGCGTAATTGATTTTTCCCATAAACTTAGAGAAGTTTTAGAGTTGTAAGTTTGAGCTTTTACAAAAAATTATAAAATGATTAACTTTGATAGTGCTGTACCAGTTAAATTAAAAGGGGTTGGTGATGGCTTCTGGATTACACTTGATCCTCTCCACCCTGAAGATGTCATAAAATTAGAAATCAACAAATTATTTAAAAATTTAAAACATCTTGTCGCAAACTCAAGTGTGGTCATTGATATAGGTGATGCCAAAGGCCATGATAACTTAATAAAGAATATAAAGTCATACTTGAGAACTCAATTTGAAGTTGCAAAGGTAACCACACCTCCTGAAAAAAGATCAGTTCCAACACAAAGAATCCGCCAGCGGGATCTTTCAAAGGGCTGGAATCATCATAAAAGTGATGTGCTGATGCTCAGGGGCAGGGTACGATCCGGCCAGAAAATTGAAACAAGAAGACACATTGTGATTACAGGAGATGTGAATCCTGGAGCTGAAATAAGTTCGGGGGGAGATATCATTGTACTTGGCAGGCTCTCAGGCAAAGTTTATGCAGGATGCCCTGGTAATGATGCAGCTATTATTTTTGCCCTTGAATTTAAACCCACTCAGGTTCAAATCGGGACAATTGCTGCTGCCGGCATAGAAGAAGAATTTATTGCAAAGCCTGAATATGCATGTATTGAAAATGGTGGAATCATGGTAAAGGATTATATGAAGGTAAATCCTTTTCGAAAAATGCCCTGGCCTGAAGCAATATGAAAACATTTTAACAATAGAGTGAATAATAGAGGTGAAATTTGGAAGGTAAAATCATTGTAATAACATCAGGAAAAGGCGGTGTTGGAAAAACAACAGCAACTTCTTCCATTGGTGCGGCCCTTGCTCTTCAGGGCAAAAGAGTTGCCATAGTTGATATGGACATTGGATTGAGAAATCTTGATGTTGTAATGGGACTTGAAAATAGAATAGTGTTTAATATTGTTGACGTTGTCCATGGAAGATGCAAAATCAGCCAGGCTGCCATAAAAGACAGAAGGATAGATAATCTTTTTCTGATTCCTGCTTCACAAAGTGATAACAAAGATGTTTTAACAACCGCCGGTGTTGAGCGGGTAGCAAAGCAACTCAAAAAAGAATTTGATTATATTATTATGGATTCTCCGGCCGGTATTGAAAAAGGGTTTGAAAATTCAGTTGTCGCAGCCAATGAAGCAATAGTTGTATGTACTCCTGATGTTTCTGCTGTAAGGGATGCAGATAGAGTAATAGGGATTTTATATTCAAAATCACTAAATCCAAAACTGCTTGTGAACAGGATTGAACCTTCACGGGTGGAAAGAGGCGAAATGCTCAGTCATGAAGATGTTCTTGAGGTTCTTTCCGTTGACCTTGCCGGTCTTGTCCCCATGGATGAACAAGTACTGATTTCTTCCAATACAGGCACTCCTCTTGTATTACAAAATGAATCAAAGGCAGGCCAGGCATTTAAACGTATTGCCAGAAGGCTTAATGGTGAGGCGGATTTACCCGTACTAGCTCCAACACTTAAAACAAGTTTATGGGGTAAAATCGGCAAAACTTTTGGGCTTAAAAAATAAGGAGTATTCAATGTTAAGCAGGCTATTTCAAAAATTCACAAAGCAGAAAACCAGTAAAGACGCTGCCAAGAAAAGACTCCAGTTTTCTTTGATATATGACAAACTTGAGGTAAATGACACAACATTAACTGATCTTCAAAAAGATATTGTTACAGTGATCTCAAATTATTTTGAAATTGATAACGATTGTCTTGAGCTTAAGGTTAAAAGAGATGATAATGTATCAGCCCTGGTTTTTAACACACCAATTCTTCAAGTAAAAAGGACAAGAGCATAATTTATTCAAGAAATTTTATTAAGGAGGCAGGTTAAAATAAATTGTACAACCTGTTTTGACTTACGACTAAGCACCAAATCAATTTAAAGTTTGTTTTGGTGCTTTTTTATTAAATAACTTTTTTTCTGGTTTGTATAAAAATCACAAATTTCCTTTTAAACCAATTTTTTCTGCTTCAGGCCGCATTCCCAGGATTACCTGTGTGATCAGCTCTGAAAGCTCCATATCTAAAAATTTGGCTCCTTTTTTAATAACCTCCCTGTCAACCCCTGCAGCAAACCTTTTATCCTTAAATTTCTTTTTAACAGATTTTGCCTTGATATCAAGAATACTTTTTGACGGCCTTACCA
>JBDLIV010000158.1:0-4899 GCA_039714675.1 Thermodesulfobacteriota bacterium | reverse complement strand
CTCTGGGGATGAATCAATACCTGAATTTTTTCATGGCTCACATCAAAAAGATGAACTGCTTCAATAATTTCAAGACCTTTATTCATCATGGTTGCTGAATCTATAGTGATTTTATGCCCCATATTCCAGGTTGGATGTTTTAAAGCATCCTTCAAGCTTATCTCCTTAAAGGATTTAAAAGATTTTTTCCTGAAAGGACCACCCGATGCTGTTAAAAATATTGTTTTTAAATCTTTTTGCAGATTACCTTTAAGGCACTGAAAAATTGCACTGTGCTCGCTGTCCACCGGCAGAATTGAAACTTGGTTTTCCTTTGCCTTTGCCATGACAATCTCCCCGGCCATAACCAGAGTTTCCTTATTGGCAAGGGCAATATGCTTTTTTGCTTCAATAGCAGCAAGGGCTGGTTTAAGACCTGCAGCTCCAACCATGGCAAGAAGAACAATATCGCTTTTGTCATATAAAGCTGCCTCGATAAACCCATGTTCGCCATAAACAATTTGAGGCTTAAATTCTCCTTTTAAAATCCTGGACAATTCCAAAGCTTTGTTTTCATCAATAACACAAACAAATTCAGGCTTGAATTCTCTGATCTGTCTTGCAAGTAAAGAAATATTGTTTGCACAGGCCAAAGCCTTTATCCCGAAGAGATGAGGATGCATCCTGACAATATTCAGAGCACTTGTACCTATTGATCCTGTTGAACCGAGAATGGATAAATATTTCATAACCTGGATTTCACATGTAAGATAAAAACCAGATAAACATACAAAACAGGAATGGCAAGAAGCAATCCGTCTATTCTATCCAACATTCCACCGTGGCCCGGAAGAATAGAGCCTGAATCTTTAATGTTGGAAGCCCGCTTCATTGCAGATTCAAACAAGTCTCCTATTTGTCCTGCAACGGCAAGCATGAAAGATGCCGGTATCATCAAAAATGACAAGGAAAAATCTTTAAAAAAGATTACACTGAAAATAAATCCTACAACTGAAGAAGTTATTATGCCTCCAATTGATCCTTCAATGGTTTTATTAGGGCTGATATTAGGGGAGAGAGCATTTTTACCAAAAAATTTCCCACCATAAAATGCACCGGTATCATTGGAAAAAACAACAATCAAAAGCCAGATAATCCAAAAAGTTCCTTGATCAAGCCCTTTAATGAAAATCAGTAGGGAGAGGGAAACAGGAATATAAACAATGCCGAGAACCTGCTTTGCAATAACATGAAAAACCTCTTGATTATCGGCAAATTCAGATAATACAAAAATGGATAAGGCCATAAGATTCAAGGACAGGATTAAAAACTCGATTTCCCATGATCCTAAACATGTACTGACAATCAATGTTATTGAAGCAGCATAAGAGATGATCTTTATGGTGTTGGAAAGGGGTCTGTCATCATTTTGAAAAATTATTCTTAAATACTCATCCATGGCAAATATGGCAACAATAGAGACAACTGCTGCAAGCAGCAGAGTGCTGCCTTTAAGAAGAACCCATAAAATGATGGGGACGAGTATTAATGCTGTTATCCATCTGTTGATGTGCTGCATGCAACTTTACCGAACCTTCGGTCCCTTTTCTGGAAATTTTTTAATATTTTAATAAACTCCTCTTTGGAAAAATCAGGCCACAAAGTATCACTTATGTAAATTTCCGAATATGCTGCCTGCCATAATAAAAAATTACTTAAACGATATTCACCGCTTGTACGAATAATCAAATCAGGGTCAGGCATGGCTGCAGTATATAAATGGTCAGAAATAAGATCGTGTGTAATATCTTTGTCAGATATCTCTTTTGATTTTATTTTTTTTGCAATATTTTGAACTGCTGTTGTAATTTCTTCTCTGGCTCCATAACTCAATGCCAGATTCAAAAGCATTTTATCACTCTTTTTTGTCAAATCAATGGTAGTATCAATCTCTTTTTGGACATCATGAGGAAGTTTATATTTTTGACCAATTATATTAAGACGTATATTGTTCCGGGATAATTCAGATCGCTGGGATATGATAAATTTCTTTAAAAGCATCATTAATGCTTTTACTTCATGTTTTGGTCTTGCCCAGTTTTCTGTGGAAAAAGCGTATAAGGTAAGAACTTTAATTCCAAGTTCTCTTGCAGCAGTCACAATGGAACGAACCGTATCAGAGCCATGTTCATGCCCTTTGATACGGTTCATTAATTTTTTTTTTGCCCACCTGCCATTGCCATCCATGATAATGGCTACATGTGATGGAAGTTTGTCAGGATCAAGGTTTACATCTTGTTGCAAGTCAGACTTCAAGAATTTCCTTCTCTTTATCAACAAAAATTTTATCTAACTTTTCAATAAAGCTGTCAGTAGATTCCTGAACCAGTTTTTGAGCTTTAAAGCTGTCATCTTCTGAAATATCCCCATCCTTTTGTAGATCTTTTAACATCTCATTGGAATCCCGCCTTATATTGCGAATAGCCACTTTAAAATCCTCGCAGATTTTAGATATACTTTTTGCAATCTCTTTTCGTCTATCTTCTGTCAAAGGCGGTATGGATATTCTAATCAATTTACCGTCATTGGAGGGGGTAAGGCCGAGGTTGGCCTTTAAAATAGCTTTTTCAACCTGATTGATTACACTGACATCCCATGGTTTGATTGTGATGAGTCTGCTTTCAGGGATTGAGATAGTTGCCATCTGGGACAGAGGTGTCAATGTTCCATAATAATCGACTTTAACACTGTCAAGTAGCGCTGTAGATGCCCTGCCGGTACGAACTTTTGCCATTTCATTCTCAAAAGCTTTTTGGGATTTTCCCATTCTGTCTTTTGTCTCTTCAAGCACTTCATTCATCATAATAGTCCATCCTTAACGGTTATAAATCCTGGTTCCTATACCCTCCTGCCCTGTTACAGCCTTATAAATATTACCTTTTTTATGAAGATCAAATACCTGAACAGGCAGGTCCTGTTCCATTGCAAGTGAGATAGCAGTCATATCCATCACATGAAGTTGCTTTTCAATAACTCTCATGTAAGACAGCTCATCAAACATTACAGCATCATCATGAACCAAAGGATCCTTATCATAAACACCATCAACCTGGGTGGCTTTAAACAGAATCTGGGCCCTTACTTCATTGGCACGCAAGACGGCTGCTGTATCAGTTGTAAAATATGGATTGCCAGTGCCAGCAGCAAAAATAACAACCCTTCCCTTTTCAAGATGCCGAACAGCTTTTCTTCTGATAAAAGGTTCTGCAATTCTTGCCATTGGTATGGCAGACTGCACCCTTGTCTGTATATCAAGTTTTTCAAGAGCATCACAAAGAGCCAGGCAGTTTATTACAGTTGCCAGCATCCCCATATTATCGGCAGAAGTTCTGTCCATACCAGCAGAACTGCCTGCAATACCTCTGAATATATTGCCTCCGCCAACAACAATTGAAATTTCAACATTTAATTTAACAATACTTAAAATTTCATTTGCAACATAATGGATCATTTCAGGGGTAATGCCAAAGCCCTGATTTCCCATCAGGGCTTCTCCACTAAGCTTAATTAAAATCCGTTCAAATTTCGGCTTCTGGCTCAAGATTTTATTCTCCTATCTGGAAACGTGTAAATCTTTTTATCTGAATATTCTCACCAATGACACCAATTGTCTCTTTTAGAACATCTTCAATGGTTTTTTGTGGATCTTTTACATATTGCTGACTCATAAGACAGATATCTTTGTAAAATTTTTCAACCTTACCTTCAACAATTTTATCAATAATTTTTTCAGGTTTACCTTCTTCAAGCATTTGAGCTCTGAATATCTCTTTCTCTTTTTCAATCAATGAAGAATCAATATCCTCAGGAAGCAGGCCTGCTGGATTTGCTGCTGCTATATGCATTGCAATATTTTTTGCAAACTCTATAAAACCATCTGTTTTAGCAACAAAATCAGATTCACAATTTATCTCTACAAGCACACCAAGTTTTGCCCCGGTATGAATATAAGAGTAAATAACACCTTCAGAAGTTGAACGTCCAGCTCTCTTAGCAGCCTTTGCCAAACCTTTTTTTCTCAAAAAGTCAATTGCTTTTTGAACATCACCATCTGCTTCGCCAAGAGCATTTTTACAGTCCATTATTCCAGAACCTGTTGCCTCGCGAAGCTCTTTTACCATTGCTGCGGAAATTTGCGCCATTTTATTTTACTCCTTATCTTCTTTCTCACTGCTGTCTGATTTTTCATCGCTATCTGTTGTCTCAACAGGCGCAGTTTTTCTTTTAATTTTTTCTACTACAGGACCATCAGTACCGTCGGAAACAATTTCACGGGTCGGTTTTCCTTCTGATTTCTCTTTTGTCTCTTCTTTCCCGCCTTTTTTATCAGCTTCAGCACGCTGTTTTTCTTCATAGAGCGATTTTCCTTCAATACATGCATCTGCGATACGGGAGACAAAAAGCCTTATGGCTCTTATGGCATCATCATTTCCTGGAATAACAAAATCAATATCATCCGGGTCACAATTTGTATCAACAATAGCAATAATTGGAATTCCAAGCCTTTTACCCTCTTGTACTGCAATGGATTCATTTTTGGGATCAATTACAAAAATTGCACCTGGCAGTCTTTTCATTTCACTGATGCCGCCAATGGCAAACTCAAGTTTATCTTTATCCTTGAGCATTTTTGACTGCTCTTTCTTAGGATAATTTTCAAGGCTTCCATCATCTTCAATAGATTTCAAAAAATGAAATCGAGTTATATTATTTTTTATGGTCTGGAAGTTAGTCAGCATGCCTCCAAGCCACCTGTTTTGAACATAGAATTGTTCAGCACGGTTTGCCTCATCATAAATAGCCTCGGAAGCCTGTTTTTTTGTCCCTACAAACAGGACATCCTGACCGTTTGCAGCCACA
>JBDLIV010000157.1:0-4902 GCA_039714675.1 Thermodesulfobacteriota bacterium | reverse complement strand
TCGCTTTTAATAAATATTGTTATTAAAATCTGACAAAGACAGGTAGAGTGAATATAGGGTATTGCAAACTCACCTTTTCCAGCCAATATTTTTGAATTCCATTTTTTTGAAAGCCAGGTTTTTAAAAAAATATAGAGTGGGCCGTATTCGCACCAGTCTGTAAAAACTGCTGCAAATCGTACAACAGAACAGGGAAAATATTGTGAGAATTCTTTTACCAGTTGCTCACCCACTTTTTTACTCTTTGAATAGGGATGGTCGTCATTAAGAATGCTTTTTTCATTAATCACCTCATTCTTGCCAGGAAATTTTGATGCAGCCACTGAACTTGCAAATAGAAATCTCTTTATTTTTAATTTTTTTGAATACTCCAATATATAACGGGTGCCATTAATATTTGTTCTGATATATTCATAATGATTGGTATTATCAAAATCATAATAGCCTGCAAGATGCAGTACATAATCTATCTTCTCTTTTATGTTTATATTTAAAATTTGATTGAGATTTTTTTGATTACCAATATCTGCCTGAATCCATTTAATATTCCGATGTTCATTGATATGCACTTCCATTTGTGAACGCCGGGCAATTGCAAATATTTTAAAGTTCTCTTTTGCAGCGTCAAGAAAACTTTTTCCTACAATTCCCGAAGCACCGGTAACAATGATATTTGGTAATGCTGATATCATTTTTTATCTCTTTTTTGTCTATTATGATAAACATAAAACAGTAAAACTGCCATGGTACAATCTCCCAATCCAGAGAGCAGCACGCACACAATTGAATCAAAAAAAAGAAAATATATGAACAGGAACAGAGCTGCTATTATTTTAACAATAATGGAGAATATTACAAGATCTTTGAAATTATTATAATTAATTACAGGAAGAATATAGCCGATACTCAGTATAATATGAAATATTCCTGCCTGGGCCTGGAAAAATTTTTCATGGACAAGTTGAAAACCTATAAATTCCATTAATTCTCCCGGGAAAAGTATCAGCCCGACTCCCACAAGAAAGGAGTGAATTGAAACAAGAGTGAGCAAAAAGGGTAAATGAAACTTTTTTTCTATTTTAATTAAGTGTTTCATCTCTGTTTGAATAACCTTGTTTCATAATAAGTCTGTCAAAAGAATCCTCTAACTCGTCAACGATTAGCTGGATTGTTAAAGTAATACCATCATATATTCTTTGATCCATATCAAGATATTCAGGCAGCTCGGTTAATTCAGGCAGTTTGACTAAAGTTTTAACAATATAATCGCCAACCAGTTGAACAGCATCTGTGACTTCAGATACGTCAAAACCCTCTTTATAGCGTTCACTGGACAGATTCCTTGCATAGCTTAGAGCATGTATTCTATCTCCGGTGCGCAAAGCAGTTTTAATCATGGAATATATAAAAACAATTCGCTCTTCATGTATATCGATTTTAAGAGCTCTATATTTTTTAAACCTGGTGTTAAACTCTTTTGAATACATGGCATTTAAAATTTGAGCTGTCACAGATTCCTCAACTGCCTCCATTGCATCATATATTTTTAAATTTGGATTAATTTTTTTTCGTCTGTCAATGGATTCCAGATTTTTCCGGTGCCATTCACTGGGTTCGCTTTTCATATGTTCAATTAAAAAAAGAAGTCTGCGCCGGATATCAAAACGCGGTCTTAAATCCCAGTTGAGTTTTTTATGTGTATAAGAGGCATCTACATTTAATTTTAAATCCACATATTGTATCATCCAAGGTTTTTCAAAGGGCTGTTTTCCAATGATACTGCCTGCCCGGTCAAGAAATAAAACACCAAGATAAGCAAACCATTTCGGGAAAAATAGAGGGTTTTTCTGACGGCCTAAATTATATCTTACTGCAATATCGTATAACTCTTTTTGTGATGTGCATCCATCAGGGCTTGCAATGTAAATATCATATTTCGGCAGCTGCCTTGTGTTCTGGATTATTTTATAAAACAGAGTGTTTAGATTTTTTACATGTAAGTATGGAACAGCTGATTCTCCTTTTCCTGCAATAATATTTGATCTCCAGTTTTTTCCAAGCCAGGTTTTAAGGAAGTAGTACAAAGGCCCATATTCACACCAATCACTGTAAATAGCAGCTAATCTTATAATTGCAACAGGGAAGTCATCAGAATATTTTTTAACCAGCTCCTCACCCTTTTTTTTGCTTACTGCGTAATTAAAATTGGCATCACAAGGACTTTGTTCATTAATAATTAACCCAGGCTCTTTGAATTGAGTGACAGTCAGAGAACTGGCAAATATAAAACGTTTTATATTTAACATTTTTGAGGATTCTAAAATATAATTTGTGCCGTTGATATTAGTACGCTCATACTCCTTGCTGTCTTTACCATCAAAATCATAATATCCTGCAAGATGAATCACATAATCAGCACCACCGTTTTGTGCAATATCATTGAAAACTTTTTCCACTGATTTTTTTTCACCAATATCAACACGCATCCAGTTAATATTTTTATGCATTTCAATGCCAGCATATTTTTGCGAACTTCTTGCCAGAGCATAAATATAATAATCATTATAAAAAGATGGCAGAAAATGTCTTCCAATGAAACCGGAGGCACCGGTTACGATTAGTACAGGTAACTCTGAAGACCTGTTTTTTATTTTTTTTTCATTTGCCATGATTTGAATGCCAACCTTTTTATTCTAAGTGTCACGCGGCAGACCTGCTTTTTTGTTATTGGTTTGCCAGTTTCTGCCCTTTAGAGTACTCAACAAATTATGAAAGAATTTAGGCTACTAAGTTGTTCTTTTAAATAAAATAGTATTTTTAATAATTTCATAATTTTTATTATCAATACGATATATTGCAGAATATTACTTGTCAATTGAATTGAGTTGTGCACCTAATTTCAATATAAATCAGGCAAAAGCTTGGACTAAACCTGTTTATCTGAATATTTGCCTTAATTATCATGGAACGGGTAAAATAAAACAACTTATTGCAAATTTTCAGTGCTTATTTTTTTACCTTAAATAGTTATGGATTATTTTGATAAATATGTTACATTTGGCATTTATACTAAAGATAGGCTTTTGCATGGCTATATATAATTGTAATAATTTTTCAGGCAGATTTTTATGAATAGATATACTCTTTCAGAAAAGATCAGAAAAACAGCTGATTTTTCTAAAATTGATATAGTTGGATTTGCAAAAGCATCTGAATTTGTAGATTATGCAATAAATCAGCATCAACGAAGAGATCCAAAACTGACAATGCCAGATGCAAAATCTATTATTGTTGCGGGAATTTATATTGGTGGTGTGATTATGCCGGAATGGAAAAATTTGTGGTATGGACGTACAAGCAGATTATATCTTTCCGGTTTTTTCCTTGATATTGTTAAACCCCTAGAGCCTATTGCCGGTTTATTAAAAGATAATGGATATCAAGCTGCAATCTGCGATGGTTCTGTTGATGGAGGATCTATACTCCCCCTGAAACTTGCAGCTGTGCGTGCAGGATTGGGATGGCAGGGCAGGCATTCACTTTTAATCTCAAAAAAGTATGGGACATTTTTAGCACTTGGCGGGGTTTTAACCAATGCTGATCTGGAATGTAATATGACTGAAGAGCCAAATAGATGCAATAAATGCACTGAATGCCAAAAAGCATGTCCTGTTGAAGCTCTTGAACTGCCCCATGTACTGGATGTTAAAAAATGTATGTCCAATCTCCTTGCAAATGATGATTTGCCACAGGACGTTGTTGATGCAATGGAAAACAGGATACAGGATTGTGAAATATGCCAGGAATCCTGTCCCTGGAATAAAAAACATCTTGAAAATCCTTTGACTACAAAAATGACCACACATTTTAAAAAAAAAATAAACAGTTGGAAAGATAAATTCTTTTTAAAGGATTTAGGTAAGCTTTCACAACAGCAATATAAACTTTTGTTTGATAAATTTAACATTGACATTCCTTTTCATATTTTTCAGCGCAATGTTAAAATAGCAATAAAACATGCAAAAAAAGGAGATTAGTTATCGATTCATTTAAATATAAAAACGGGAAATTATTTGCCGAGGGTGTGGATGCTGCAAAGATTGCAGATCAGGTCGGTACGCCAGTGTATATTTACAGCAAGGCAACGTATATAGACCATCTAAAAAAGATTCAAACCGCATATGCTGATATTGACACGACAATTTGCTATTCAATCAAGGCGTGCGGCAATATACATATCCTTAAAGATATGGCCGATGCAGGCAGCGGCTTTGACATTGTCAGCGGCGGTGAACTATTCCGCGCCAAACAGGCTGGAGCAGACATGAACAAAATTGTCTTTGCAGGCGTGGGTAAGACAGACAAGGAAATCATTGAGGCTTTGGACGCTGGGATTGGCTGTTTTAATATTGAATCTGAAGCAGAGCTTGAGAATCTTGTTAAACTTTGCAAAGCACATGGAAAGAAGACCAGATCTGCACTGCGCGTCAATCCGGATATCCGTTATGATACACACAAGCATATTACCACCGGCGTTAAGGAGACCAAGTTTGGTATTGATGTCGAACGAACGCTGAAAATTTATGACAGGTATGCTGACAATGGTGTTGTTGATATGTCTGTGATTCACGTGCATCTTGGCTCGGGCGGTAAAAGCATTGATCCCTATGTTAACTATGTAAAGAAAATACTGCCTCTTGTCGAGAAGTTGCGCGGTAAAGGTTATACCATTGACACACTAGATCTTGGCGGAGGATACGGCGCTGATTACGAGACGGCAACTGTTCCCTCTGCTGCTGATTATGCAGCAGGAGTCGTACCGCTGTTGAAAGCTGCCAATTTGAAACTGATTCTTGAACCGGGTAAAAGCATTATTGCCAATGCAGGGATTATGCTGACACG
>JBDLIV010000156.1:0-4903 GCA_039714675.1 Thermodesulfobacteriota bacterium | reverse complement strand
ATAGCAGCTCCAAACCTTAACGGAGACTATATTTCAGATTTGCTTGCTGCAATGGTAGGCGGGCTTGGACTGGCTCCCGGGGCCAATATCGGTGACAATTGCGCTGTTTTTGAAGCAACCCATGGAACTGCTCCCAAATATGCAGGCTTGGACAAGGTAAACCCTGGTTCTCTGATACTTTCAGGTGCCATGATGCTGGACCACTTAGGTTGGAGCAAAGCATCAGAAACAGTCCGCCAGGCTTTGCAGAAAACCATTTTAAATAAAAAAGTCACTTATGATCTTGCAAGACAAATAGAGGGCTCAACAAAATTAAAATGCTCTGAATTTGCACAGGAAATCTGCTCTTTGATGGAATAAAACCTGTACCAAATTCCTGCTGATAATGATTAATGACAAATTTGTCCGTTAGCTTGGGCGTTCGGCTTATCAGGTAGTGGACATAAGGATTGCAATGATGAAATTAACACATAATTGGTTCCGTTGGTCAGTTGTCTTAGTGTTGCTTTTAATTACGACCAGTGTTGTATTCGCTCTCGGTACGGTGAATCCAAAGGTCGCGGTTACTGAATATACACGTACTGATGTCGTACTGTTGGTAGTATACGTAATGATGGCGCTGGTTTTCTCCTTCCTATGTTCTGTGGCAGAAGCGGTCCTTTTGAGCATTACACCCTCTTATATTGCTGGATTGCAACAGGATAAACCGAAACTTGCGGTACTTTTGAAACAATTGAAGCAGGATAACGTGGATCAATCGCTTGCAGCTATCCTGACCTTGAACACCATCGCCCATACGGTCGGAGCCATTGGTTCCGGGGCCAAGGCTACGATCGTATTCGGCAGCACCTGGTTCGGGCTGTTTTCGGCAATCATGACGTTGATGATTCTATTTCTTTCCGAGATTATTCCCAAAACGTTAGGCGCCGTGTTCTGGCGAAAGCTTGTTGGGATTACTGCGATCTTTGTGCGCAGCCTGATTCTAATCCTTTTCCCTCTGATCTGGATTTCGGAAAGATTGACCAAGTTGATCGCTCAACGGAAAGGCGTACATGTTTTTAGCCGGAAAGAATTTGTCGCTATGGCGATGGTTGGGAAACAAGCCGGGCAGATAAGAGAACGTGAATCATGGATCATCCATAATCTATTCCGATTTGAATCAATAAAAGCAAAGGATATTATGACACCAAGAACGGTGATTGTTGCGTTCCAGCAGGATATGACAGTTACTGAAGTGCTGAATTCTAAATCGCACACCCCATTCTCTCGCCTGCCGCTGTATCGGAAGGGCATTGATGATATTACGGGTTTTATCCTGAAAACCGACATGCTGATATCAAAGGCGCAGGATCAAAGAAAGATCAAACTTGTGACCCTGAGGAGGGACATAATAACCGTTTCCGATGATATGCCGTTATCAGGTCTGCTGGAATTTTTCCTCGACCATCGGCAGCACATTGCTCTTGTTGTTGATGAATACGGAGGGACTAAAGGTCTTGTGACGCTCGAGGATGTCGTGGAGACACTGTTGGGTATGGAAATTGTAGATGAGAATGACAAAGTAGAAGACATGCAAGCCTTGGCGCGACGGCAATGGGAAAAACGCGCAAGAGAGATGGGCCTGCAAGTCGATACCTCGAAATGGAAACAAACCGAACCAAATCCTCCAGCGGACACGGATAGTCCGCGCCGCTGATATTGCTGTTATGTCGTACAGAATTTATCAGAACAGGTCTATGGAACATTAGTTTAAGAATTCACGGTTTTTTCGTTTCAATTCCAATAACAAAAACCAGAAGAGACGGAATCACAAAAAGTGTAAAAACTGTTGACATGGCAAGGCCTCCAAGCAAAATTGAGCCCAGACCGCGGTAAAGTTCGCTTCCGGAACCGGTTGACAACACCATGGGCAGCATTGCAAGAAGACTGGTGATGGCACTCATGAAAATGGGCCTGATTCTGGTTTTAACAGCATCAATCACAGCATCTTTTCCAATGAGACCATTATAGCGGACATTATTCAAAGATTGATGTACAATAAGGATGGCATTGTTTACAACTGTTCCGATTAAAATAATGAACCCCAGCATGCTCAAAACATCAAAACCCTGGGGAGCAATCAATGCATTTACTGCCCAAAGTCCTGCAAAACCGCCGGCTCCTGCAAGAGGCAGAGAAAAAAGGATAATAAAAGGATAGAGAAAATTTTCAAACAGGGCTGACATCAACAGATAGGTGATGATTAATGCCAGCAGCAGATTCCACTGAAGTGCATTCCTTGTGGCCACAAGTTTATCAGCATTTCCACCAATGTCCACTCTGACATTTTGAAGTCTCCCCTCTTTTTCCAATAGAGGGATGATATCATTTTCTATAAGTTCCATGGCATCTTGCAAAGAGAGATCAGCAGGTGGAGTAACCTGCAGGGTAATAGTTCTATCTCTTTCCAGATGATTTATCTGGGGCATACCCTGGCTGTATGAAATCTGAGCCACATCCCTGACCTGTATAAGATCTCCAAACCTATTAACAATTATGCTGTTCAAAATATCTTCGGGAGATCCGGCTGCAGAGACATTGCCTTTAAGAACCAAATCATTCTGTTTAATTCCTTCAGGGCGGTATTCTTCAATTTTACGGCCATCCATGAGAATATCGACATAAACACCGAGATCCTGTGCTGTCAGGCCGTTGGCAGCAAGCTTTTCTTTTCTGGGAATTATTCTCACCTCTGGATAACTGGCTTCAAGGGAGGGTACCGGACGAACCTGGGAGCGTTCCATTTTTATACCTATATTCTGGAACAGAGCAAAAGAAGCATTGATAATATCTTGAATTTTTTCTCCTGAAACATTGACATCTACTGTTCTGCCCTTGCCAATTCCAGACTGAAAAATCCCGGCCTGAATACTGACTCCAAAAACATCGGGAATTGACCTCATTACCTTGTTAAAAAGGGGAATCAATTCACGGGCACGGGTTTCATGGGTGCTTATCCCGCCAAAAAGCGTGACACGGTCAGCCCCCACAAAAAACATATTTTTAATCATTGGAAAGCCATCTTTGCCGTCTTCCTCAAAATATGGTCTGGTTTCTTTATAAATATTTCTGCCAATACTTTTGAGTTTAGCTGTAGAGTAGCCCGGCGGCGGTATAAGAATATTTAAAATAAGATTTCTATTACCCTGGGGAAGGTATTCAGCACTTGGCAGAAGCTGAAAGGTTAAACCAATGGAGAGAGCTGTAAACAAAACAACAGTTAACAGCCTGGTTACCACGTTTTTCATGCACAATTTACTGAAGTCTAATATAATATTGGCAAGAAACGGACCTATAAAACTCTTCTGCAGCCTGCCCTGCTTTATTGTATCCCTCTTTTTATAAAACAGGTTAAAGAGAGTTGGAATCACGGAAACTGAAACAATGAGGCTCAAAAAAATCGCAGAAGTAATTGCAATGGCAATGTCACGGAACAGTTGTCCTGCCTCTTCATGAATAAATATAACCGGCAAAAATACTGCTATTGTGGTTGCTGTGGAAGCAAGGACTGCGCCCCACACCTCTCTTGTTCCTTCATAAGCTGCATTAAAAGCACTTTTACCTTTTTTGCGGTGCCGGTCAATATTTTCAAGTATTACAATGGAGTTATCCACAAGCATACCCACAGCAAATGAGATGCCGGCCATGCTCACAACATTCAGATTCCTTCCCAGCAGCCAGAGAAAAATGAAACAGCCAACAGCTGCAATAGGAATTGCAATACCTGTAATCAATGTGGCTCTTACACTTCTTAAAAAGAGTAAAAGCACGCAGATTGCAAGAATACCACCGATGATGATATTGCGTTTAACCAGGCTGATTGCTGTATTAATGTAGGAGCGCTGATCATAAACTATTTCAAGACTTAACCTGTTACTGGCAAGGATGGTTTTATTCAAATGGTGAACCGCTTTTTCCACCAGGTTTGTCATATTCAGGACATTGGCTCCTTTTTCCTTTCGTACGCCGGCCACTATCACCTGTTCACCATTATGCAGCACTGAAGAGCTCTCTTTTTGATATCCTTTTTTAACTCTGGCAATATCCCTCAGGTAGACCCGCTTTATTCCGTCATCAAAAACCACCACATCAAGTACATCTCCAGGATTCTGAAACTGACTTATGGTTCTGATTCGGTAATTTTTCTTGGCCATGCCCAGAATACCGGCAGAGATATTTTTGTTTGTCTGGCGGATGGATGTGATGATCTTATTGATTGAAACATTATACAGAGCCATTTTCTGAGCATCAATTATCACATCCAGAGTTGTATCAGTGCCACCGAAAACTAAAAGAGAACCCACACCATTAATGCGCTCCAGATGCTGGCGAACACTGTCCTCAAAAAAAGTCTTGAACTTATTAATATGCTCTGTGTTGTCTGATTTAGTTTTCAGAACCATCCAGATGATGGGTGAACTGTTGGCTCCGGAAGACTCTATGGTTGGTTTGTTTACATTTTCCGGATAATTGCTGATCTCGGACAATTTATTGGATACCCTGAGCAGGGCATCGTCCAGATTTATATTAATCTGAAAAGAGAGAGTTATGGTGCCTATGCTGTTGTAGCTTGAACTCTCCATCTTGGTCAGTCCCTGCAGCCCCTTTAGAACTTTTTCCTGCTTTTCAATGATCTCTTTTTCAATTTCATAGGGTGTGGCACCATACCAGGATGTGTTAACTGTAATCAAAGGTGTCTCAACATCAGGCGTGAGTTGAACCGGAAGTTTTTGAATACCGATAAACCCGAACATAACCACCATGATCACGCCCACGGCAACAGTTACAGGTTTGTTGATAAAAAAACGGATAATATCCATTAATTACTCTCCGGAAATTACAACTGCTTGACCAGGCTGCAGTC
>JBDLIV010000155.1:0-4914 GCA_039714675.1 Thermodesulfobacteriota bacterium | reverse complement strand
ACAGCATTGCCATTGATCATGGCAATGGTTGGCTGGGGCATCATTTCAATGGTTTTCAGCATGGAGTTGAATTTTTTTAAAAACAGCCTTGAATTGACAGGGTTGTAGGAAGTGCCTTTGACATCAACCCCTGCACAGAAATTGCTCCCTGCTCCGGAAAGAACAACAGCTCTGACATCAGGAGCATCCTGAATTTTTTTAAACCGCTCTTCCAGTTCTGTTATCATTGAAGGGGTAAGAGCGTTAAATTTTTCAGGACGATTGATGATTATTGTGGTAATAAAACCCTCTTTTTCCTCTTTTATTGTTTCATGCATTGATTCCTCTCCTTGGTGTTTTTTTAGATACAAAATTGATATAAAACAGACAGCCTGCTATACTTCCTGCGCAATCTGCAAATAAATCCCAGAGAGATGCGTGCCTGTCAGTGACAAACGCCTGGTGAATTTCGTCTGATACTCCATAGAGGCAGGCAAATAAAATGGTAATGGTTTTGATTTTTGCAGGAGACCATAAAGGTTTTTCAACAGTCAGGTTTCGAGCTGCAAGAATTGCAAGAATTGCATAAATCCCAAAGTGGAAAATTTTATCATCATAGGCAAACAGAGGCTCTGAAATTATCCCGGGGTAAGAAGACTGCCAGAAAATAAATGAACAAAGAGCTATGACCGGCAATCTATAGAAAACAATCAGGGAAAGTTTGTTAGAAAATTGCCTCATTTAAAACTCTTTCTTTAATATGATGTGAGACTGATTTTATAAACTCATCCATCTCCATACCCATCCTGACCTTGCCGTCAAGGGTTCTGACAGAGAGGGTATGGTTCTGTTTTTCTTTATCCCCGATTGTTATTATGATGGGGATATAATTTAACTGGGCATCTCTGATTTTCTTTTTAAGGGTTTCAGCTCTTTTGTCGACATCACACCTGATTTTATGGGTTTCAAGCTCCTCTTTGATCCCATGGGCATAACCTGCCAGCTCCTGGTTTATGGGAAGCAGAACAGCCTGTACAGGAGCCAGCCAAAGAGGAAATTTGCCTGCAAAATGTTCAACAAGAATGCCGAAAAATCTCTCAAGAGAACCATAAATAACACGATGTATCATTATGGGGCGGTGCTTTTCATTGTCGTTACCTTTATATGTTAAGTCAAATCTTTCAGGCAAAGCCATGTCCAGCTGAACAGTACCGCACTGCCAGGTTCTTCCCAAAGCATCCTTAATGTGTATATCAATTTTAGGACCGTAAAATGCGCCGTCTCCTTCATTAATAAAATACTCCTGCCCATAGTTGTCCAAAGCAGCTTTAAGACCTTCTGTGGCCTCTTCCCACTGTTCATCAGAGCCAATGGATTTTTTCGGGCGGGTGGAGAGTTCAAGATGAAAATCCAGACCAAATCTGGAGTAAATTCTCTTGGAAAGATGAAGAACACCAAGTACTTCATCACCTATTTGATCCGGAGTCATGAAAATATGGGCATCATCCTGGTGAAAGGCGCGAACCCTGAAAAGTCCTGACAATGCACCTGAAAGCTCATGCCTGTGTACAAGTCCGACTTCACCTGCTCTTAATGGAAGATCTCTGTAGGAATATGACTTTGTTTTATAAAGCAGCATACCACCCGGGCAGTTCATGGGTTTGATGGCATACTCCTCATCATCAATCACAGAGGTGTACATGTTTTCCCTGTAATTTTCCCAGTGACCGCTTTTTTCCCACAACTGCCGGTTAAGCATGACAGGGGTTTTGGTTTCTATGTATCCCGCAGCTTTGTGTTCTTCACGCCAGTAATCCAGCAAAGCATTCCATATATCAACGCCTTTTGCATGGAAAAAAGGCATACCGGCAGCTTCATCATGGAAAGAGTAGAGATCCAGTTTTGTCCCAAGTTTTCTGTGATCCCGCTTTTTTGCCTCTTCTATGAGATGGATATATTTGTTAAG
This sequence comes from Thermodesulfobacteriota bacterium, assembly GCA_039714675.1. Taxonomy (GTDB): domain Bacteria; phylum Desulfobacterota; class Desulfobacteria; order Desulfobacterales; family Desulfobacteraceae; genus Desulfobacula. The sequence goes on along the minus strand of JBDLIV010000155.1, from coordinate 2,969 downwards.
CTTTTTTTTATCAAAAAATGAGATGCCGTAAAGGCGCTGGAGCTGTTCTCGTGACTGGTCTGCACGCCAATATGCCCCGGAAATTTTTAAAATTTTAAAACCTTTGATCATACCTGTATGTGGAATATGTGGTCCCCGGCAGAGATCAATAAATGCGCCATTTTGATATAAAGATATCTCCTGATCCTCAAGCTCATTTATAAGCTCAAGTTTAAAGGGGTTGTTTTTAAAAATATCAAGGGCTTCCTGCTTTGAGACAATTGTCCTTTTAAAATTGTTTTTTGCTTTAATAATTTTTTTCATTTCAGCTTCAATGGCACCAAAATCATCTTCAGAAATTGGATCCATATCTATATCATAGTAAAATCCATCTTCTACAACAGGGCCAATGGTAAGTTTTGCATCCTTGTAAATATTGAGTACAGCTTCTGCCATAACATGTGCTGAAGAGTGCCTTAAAATCTCCAGGCCTTCATCATCTCTGGAGGTTATAAAACTGATTGCTGTGTCATGATCTATGACCTGGTTTAAATCTTTTAGACGGTCATCAATTTTCATTGCAACGCAGTTTCTGGCAAATCCTTCTGAAATGCTGTTGGCAACATCCATGCCGGTTGGATTGTTTTCAAATTCTTTAACACTATTGTCGGGAAATGTTATCTTAGTCATCACTATTGTCCATTGCATTTTAATTCAGTTAAATATAAAACATGAATACTAAAAGAAGTGGTGTAAACAATCAAGCAAAAAATAACAGGGGATATGTTGAATTATAAATTTATTGAAACTGAAGTAGAGTTGAGAAATATCTGTGATGACTTTTTAAAGGAAAAAGTAATCGGTGTGGATCTTGAAGCCGATTCCATGTATTGTTTTACAGAAAAAATCTGTCTGATTCAGATTGCCACGGCAGAACAGGCTTTTTTAATTGATCCCTTTGAGCTTAAAGGAATTTCTCCATTTTTAAAAATTCTTGAAAACCCAGATATAATTAAAGTGTTTCATGGTGCTGATTTTGATATCAGAAGCCTTGACAGGGATTATCAGACGCGGGTGAATAATCTTTTTGATACTGAAATTGCCTGCAGGTTTCTTGGTATTAAAGAGCGTGGTCTTGGGGCTTTATTGAAAAAACATTTCAGTATTGATTCCAATAAAAAATATCAAAAAGCAAACTGGTCAAAGCGGCCCTTTAACCAGGGAATGATTGAATATTCAGTTATGGATGTAGCATTTCTGGTAAAGCTATATGGAATTATCCTTGAACAGCTTGTGAACAGAGGCCGACTTTCATGGGTTAAGGAGGAGTTTGAAATACAAGAGCAGGTCAGGTATGAAAACAATCATCAATCTCCTCTTTTTAAAAAATTTAAGGGTGCCGGCAAAATTGATAACAGGAGCCTTGCCGTCCTTGAAAATTTATTGCAGCTGCGGATGCAGATCGCAGAAAAAAAAGACCAGCCTCTGTTTAAAATTATGTCAAATTCATCTTTGATGGCCATGGCAAAAGAAAAGCCCGCAACAATCGATCAAATTTTGGAAATCAGGGCATTAAGCCCGAGACAGGCAGATATGTATGGTAAATTTTGTGTGGAAACGATAATTAAAGCAATGGAATTGGAACAGGAACAACTGCCGCTGTATCCAAAACCAAAAAGACCGAAAAAAGATGTGAAAGTCCAGAACAGGATCAAAAAGCTAAAGAAAATGAGAGAAAAATTAAGCCGTTCAATGGGAATTGAACCGGGATTTTTGTTGAACAATGCAGTGATAGTTTCCATAGCTTTAAACCCACCTGACACACTTGAAAGTCTTTTCAAGACAGAAAATATCAGACAGTGGCAGGTGGATAACATTGGCAGTGATATTATTTCAACCATTGGATATTGTAATGAATGATGGAGGAGAAAATAAAAAATATCATTTGCAAGTTTAAAATTTTATACTATGGTGAAAAAACTGGCGGGTTTTTATTGAATTGAAAAATTATGGAAACAGATAAAAGGAGGTAAGATGCCTGAACATATAATTGTTATTGGAGCAGTGGCTTTAGGTCCTAAAGTCGCATGCCGTTTGAAACGCCTGAACCCTGAAGCCCGAATTACCCTTATTGACAAGGACAATCTGATATCCTATGGAGGATGCGGCATACCATATTATATAGGCGGTGATATCCCCGATCTTAAAGGTCTCTTTTCAACATTTGCCCATGCTGTACGGGATATAGAATTTTTCCGTACAGACAAGGGTGTTGATGCTTTAGTTGGAGTTGAAGCGATCTCCATAAATAGAAAAGAGAAAAAACTTCTGGTGCGCAATTTAAACAGTAACAAAGAGCAAGAGCTTGAATATGATAAACTTGTTATTGCTACAGGAGCAACGCCAGTAAGGCCGCCTTTCCCGGGTGTTGATTTGTCTGAAGTTTTTGTTGTTTCAAATCTGCACCATGCAGCAGCTATAAAAGAGAGGATATCAAAGGGGAAAGTTGAAAAAGCTGTGGTAATTGGTGCAGGAGCAGTTGGTATTGAACTTGCCGAGGCCATGGCTGATATGTGGGAAGTTGATACCACACTCATTGAAATGGCTGATCATGTTCTGCCCGCAGCCCTTGGAAAAAATATATCAGCTGTTGTGGAAAAGGAGCTTAAGAGAAATGATATCAATGTTCTGGTATCCCAAAGGGTAGTTCGCATAAATGGTGATAAAGACAACAGAGTTATTTCCGTTGAAACCACTGAAACAACAATACCATGTGATATGGTTGTGCTGGCTGCAGGAGTCAGGCCAAACTCTGAACTTGCCAAAAATGCAGGACTTGCCATTGGAAGATATGGAGGAATTCTGGTTGATCCATGTATGCAGACTACAGATCCTGATATCTATGCAGGAGGTGACTGCATAGAAGTTCAGAATATTATTAATGGCCAGTCCATGTTAATGCCTCTAGGTTCCCTTGCCAACAGGCAGGG
>JBDLIV010000154.1:0-4940 GCA_039714675.1 Thermodesulfobacteriota bacterium | reverse complement strand
GGCTTTTCAGGAATTAAAGAAGAAAACCTTAAAATTTATGTTGAAATGATTAATAAAAAGGTATTCCCTGTTGTACCAAGGAAAGGTTCTCTTGGCACAAGTGGTGATCTTGGACCCCTTGGCTGTATTGCCAGTGTTGCCTTTGGCGAATGGAAGGCAAAATTTAACGGCAAGGTTCTGCCAGGCAAAGAAGCCATGGAAAAAGCAGGGATTAAACTTATGCATCTCAATGCAAAAGAAGGTCTCTCGCTTATTAATGGAACTTCAGGCATGGTTGGACTTGCATGTACTATTATTTCAGAAGCCACAAATACACTGAAAAACTCAGATATAATAGCAGCCTTTGCCATTGAAACCCTCATGGGAAGGTTTAATCCGTTTGATCCAATAGTCCATGAACAAAAATATCATCCTGGCCAGTATGCCACTGCCATGAACCTGACCAAACTTCTCAAGGGAAGTCAAATGGCAATTGATGAACTCGAACTTTCTATCAAGCTTCAATCAACGCTGCAGCAGCATAAAGGTGTTTCTGTTGCACATATCCCTGTTGAGGATGCCTACTCAATACGCTGTACACCTCAATTTGTAGGGCCCACAAAAGATTCTCTGCAGAATGCACATGAAGTTCTTTTAAGGGAACTTAACTCCAGTAATGATAATCCATTGATTTTTACAGAGTTGGATACATTTTTCCATAACGGCCACTTCCATGGACAGCCAATCTCTTTTGCAATGGACTGCCTTGGTATCTCCATGGTTAATATTGGTGTTGTAAGTGACAGAAGAATTGACAGGTTCATGGATGAACACCACAGCACAGGTCTGCCTCCATTCTTGTGCAAAGAAGACACAGGTGTCAGGATGGGACTTATGGGCGGCCAGTTCATGACAACATCACTTGTTGCAGAAAACAGAACCCTTGCAGTTCCGGCTTCCATCCAGTCCATCACATCAACTGCTGACTTCCAGGATATTGTAAGTTTTGGTTTGATTGCAGGAAGAAAAACAAGAAAAATTGTTGAAAACACAAATCATATCTTAAGCTTTGAATTGCTCTGCGCTGCCCAGGCTGCGGACCAGAGAGGAATTGACAGACTCAGTCCTGCAGGTAAAATCATGCACAAGGCTGTTCGTGAAACCCTGGATTATATGGATAAGGACAAGGTTTATATTGATGATCTTGAAGATCTTAAGGCCAGGATTGAATCAGGTGAGTTTGTAGAAAAAATAGAAGCTGAACTTGGTGAACTTTTGATTGTTCATAAAAAAGAAGAATAGCCGACAAAGGCTGTAGCAGGATCAACCATGACCGGAGCACAATTAATTGCTCCGGTCATTATCGGTTATAAGTCATTTGATCCTGGATACTTGAGAGAACTTTTATAAAGATAAGGATAAAATCACACCATGTCTGAAAAATCAATAGAAGAGCAGATTGAAAAGAAAATTGCAGATGCTTACATGGAGAAGTTTCCAGCTTCAAAAGAGCGTCATGAAAAACTGATCAATTATATTCCAGGTGGTGCCACAAGGAGTTTAAGTTATTTTAAACCCTACCCTATTCATATTGAGTCTGGCAAAGCAGCTTTTGTTTTTACACATGAGGGTCATAAGCTTCTTGACACAACCAATGCCTATGGCGCTATTATCCACGGCCATGGTGACCCTGATATTGTTAAAGCTGTACAAGAAGGCATAACTAAAGGCTCCCAATATTCAACTCCAACAGATGGCCAGTATAAACTTGCAAAACTTTTATGTGAAAGAATACCAGGCTTTGAAAGAGTCAGGTTTGTAAATTCCGGAACAGAAGCAACTATGTTTGCACTGAGAACTGCAAGGGCATACACCAACAAGGACAAAATCATTAAAATGTCAGGTGGATTTCACGGCACCCACGATTGTGTGGCAGCATCCACAAAAAGAAATGTCATCACAGCAGGAATTCCCAAAGGAATGACTGAAGATATGATTGAAGTTCCATTTAATGACTTCCAGGCTCTTGAAAAAACTGTAAAGGAGAACGCTGATCAGATTGCTGCTGTGATAATGGAGCCATTCCTTGGTGCAGGCGGTATTGTCCTTCCTGCAAAAGGATATCTTGAACATGTAAGAAAAGTAACCCAGGAGAACAATGTACTTCTGATTTTTGACGAAATCTTTTCCTACAGGGTCAATAGTGGTGGATGCCAGAAGCTTTATGGAGTTACACCAGATCTTACAACAGTAGGAAAAGTTATTGGCGGAGGTCTTCCAATCGGTGTCTTTGGCGGTAAAGAGGAAATCATGAATATCTTCTGCCATGAAAAGAGTGCGGCACCTTTATACCATTCAGGCACATTTAACGGATATGAAACTTTAATGCAGGCAGGATATACCGCCCTTTCAAAATATGATGAAAAGGCTGTTGCATACATTAACAAGCTTGGAGACAGACTTCAGAAAGGTCTGCTGCAAAATTTTAAAGACAATGGTTTAAATATCCAGTCAAACCATATTGGTTCTCTTTTAAACATGCATTTTTTCAATGAGCCCATTACAACATCACAACAGGTGCTTAAGTCTGAAGAGCAGCTTCATACACTTATGCATCTATCCTTGTTAGTCAAGGGAGTTTTTAGCATACCAAGAGGGCTGTTTATTTTGTCATGTGCCATGACTGAGGATGATATTGATTTTTTAATTAAAAAAATTGATGAGACTTTAAAAGAGTTGTTGCCTTTAATTAAAGAAAAATACAGGCATCTGCTTTTATAAAAATGCAAATTTAAAAAAGATTGAGTTTTTTTAAAAAAAATATGGTTCTTGATAAAATCGACAAGCAGATTTTAAACACACTCCAGGAGAATGGAAAGACTACCAATTCAAGGCTTTCCAAAATTGTGGGGATTTCTGCGCCTTCCACCCTTGAAAGAGTAAAAAGACTGGAACAGGCAGGAGTTATCTCTCATTTTACAGCAGTACTTAATCCTGAAAGTATTGGCTACTCTATTATGGCAATGGTCAATTTAAGTTTAAGTTTAAACTCTCTCACTTCTGTAGTTGATATAAAAAAAAAATTTGCTGACCTTGAAGAAGTAATTGAATGTTACCAGATAGCCGGTGCAAATGATTTTATTTTAAAGGTAATTGCAAAGGATATTAAGGCTTATGGCGAGTTTATGAATACAAAACTTACCCAGATAGAAGGAATTCAGATAATTAAATCTTCTTTTGTCATTGATAAAGTCAAAGAAAAAAGGGTATTTACTCTTAACCTTGATGAGGAGTATAAAGTATAATTATGAGATTTGAGGTATGAGAAAATGAAGTTAATACTATGTCTTATTCCTCATCCCTCACTACTCACACCTCAAAACTAAAAAAATAAGGAGAAATAAAATGGATAATAAAATAATTATAACAGCAGCCATTACAGGGTCTGTGCATATTCCAACCATGAGTGATGCTCTTCCCATAACTCCTGACGAAATTGTGGAGGATGCAGTAAAAGCCCACGAAGCTGGTGCTGCCATAGCACACATTCATGTTAGAAACCCTGAAACTGGTGAACCCTCGGCAGATACGGATCTTTTTGTAGAAGTTCATCAGAAGATTAAAGCAAGATGTAATATAATTTTGCTTCCCACCACAGGCGGTGGTATGAACCAGACTACAGCAGAAAAACTGATTCCCATAAAAAAACTGGAACCAGAGATGTGTTCTTTTGATCCAGCACCTTTTAATTTTGGTATCTTCCAGATTGCAGGCCGGTTTAAAGAGTATAAATATGAGTGGGAGCCAAAATATCTGGAACTGGTTAAGAACGTCACTTTCAGACCTACTTTTAATGATGATGAAATCTATGGGAAAACTTTTCTTGAACTTGATACAAAACCTGAAATTGAAATTTATGAACTTGGCCATGTCTCCTATGTTAAATGGCTGTTGGAAGAAAATCTTTTAAAAGCTCCTGTGCATCTGCAGTTTGTATTCGGCCCAATGGTCGGCTGGATGACACCTTCTGTAAAACACCTTGTTTTAATCCATGACGAGGCAAAAGAAGTTTTGGGCGAAGAAAACTTCACATGGTCAGTTGCAGCTGGCGGACGTTTCCAGATTCCCATCACCTCTACTGCCATGGCAATGGGTGCCCAGAATGTAAGGGTTGGACTTGAAGATTCCATTTATGCAGGCAAGGGTATTATGGCCAAAGCAAGTGCTGATCAGGTAAATATGATAAAAAGAGTTGCAAAGGAAATGAGCCTTGAACCTGCGACATCAGATGAAGCAAGACAAATTCTTGGATTAAAAGGACTTGATAAAGTGAATTTTTAATTTTATCTGGTGTCTGTTTATATTAAAGAGTCTATAAAGAGAGTTACAGTTTTAAAAAAATTAACATTAAGGAGGTCGCAGTTGAATTATTCAAGCTATGCATCAAATCATGCTCGGCATATTCCAAATAAGATAAGTCTGATTGAACGAACCCCTGATACAGGTGACAGACGCTCTTTAACCTGGAAGGAATTTAATGACGAGATCAATAGAACAGCAAATTATCTATCAAAAGAGCTGGGGGTAAAACATGGTGATTTTGTCATGCACCTTCAGAATAATTCCCTTGAATGGATGATAACATATTATGCAATCATCCGGCTTGGTGCTGTTGTTGTTCCCTTAAATTTTCGTTTTGAAAGTTCAGATATTCTCTATGCTGCTGAAGTCTGCAACCCTGATGTGTTTATTTTTGGTTCTGAATTTTTAAGGGTAGTTCAACCCATTCAAAAAGAACTTTCCACAGTTAAAAGTTATATTTGTATTGGTGCTGATGTGCCAGATGGCATGACTGACTTTAAAATAATACAAGATTATCAGGATACAGGTGATGCCCTTGTTGATGTTGACAGGGATCACTCCCTTGCAATGATGTTTACTTCCGGCACAACAGGAAAACC
>JBDLIV010000153.1:0-4942 GCA_039714675.1 Thermodesulfobacteriota bacterium | reverse complement strand
TTATATTTCTGATCTGTTCTATTCCCATCTTTTAAAATGACTGCTTCTATTTTATCTTTAACAGGCTGTAAAAAGATTGCCTTGTCAAATCTCTCTTTATAGTTTTCAAGCTGAAGTGGAAATCCATCTTCACTAAGTTTTTCATCTCTGTGACTTTTCATGGAAAGCCAGGTAAAAATAGAGAATTCCTGATAAAGACTTTCAAGACCTTTAAATACATCAGTAACATCTTTATCAAAATTCAAGCCGTCGATTATCATGATGGATGGCAGGGCAAGGTCAGATTTTTTAAAGCTTTTAAGATAATCTCTGATTTTTTCAATATCAAAGGTATTCTCATTATAGCTGATTCCAACTTCATTGGTTTTGATATCTTCCCAGACTCTGACAGCCTTCTGGGGATCAACATATCCAATATAGTTGACAAGATTTTTATAACCATCAGAGTATCTAAGATTGATTTTTTTCATATGATCATCAAGACTTATATGGAGTATCTTATCATCGTTTAAAAGTTGTGTAAGTGCAATCTGTACCAGAAAACTTGTCTTTCCCACTCCTGCTCTTGAAAGTACTGCTCCGAACTTACCGTCCCTGACATTTTCAAATCCAATGGTTTTTGAAACCGGACTTTTTAAAATAAGATCTTTTTTTAGCATGTTTCCTCTCTTCATATATATAGCTTAATTATTATTTTTTTGTATTTTCTTCCTGTTTTTTCCTGGCAATCTCTTCTGCCACTGACATTGGTACCTGTTTATAAGATGAAAATTCCATGGTAAATTGAGCCTTACCCTGTGTACCAGATCTCAGCACAGTTGAAAAGCCAAACATATCAGACAGAGGCACCTGGGATTCGATTACTGACATCACACCCTCTTCTTGAGACCCTTGAATAATACCACGTCTTTGATTAATCAGGCCCATACAAGCCCCTTGAAATTCATTGGGAGTTTCAATAACAACTTTCATGATAGGCTCTTTTATAACAGGTTTTGCTTTTAAATAGCCCTCAAGAAATGCTCCTCTTGCAGCAGCCTGAAATGCCATCTCAGAAGAGTCAACAGCATGGAATGCTCCATCGTCAATGGTAACCTTGATACCGGTTACAGGGAATTCTAGTTTTGGACCTTTATCCATACAACCTTCAAAACCCTTTTTACAGGCTGGAATATAATTAGTTGGGATCCTGCCGCCTGTGATTTTATTGTCAAATTCAAATTCCTCTTCACAGGGTTCCAAAAATCCTGCTACACGGCCAAATTGTCCTGCACCACCGGTCTGTTTTTTATGGGTATAATTAAACATGGCTTTTTTTGTAATGGTTTCTCTGTAAGCAACCCTTGGCTGACCTGTTTCAACTTCAGCGTCATATTCTCTTTTCATTCTTTCAACATATACTTCAAGGTGAAGTTCTCCCATACCCTGAATGATAGTATCACCTGTTTCATGATCCACATAGGTTTTAAATGTAGGGTCTTCTTTTGTAAATCTGTTTAAAGCCTTAGACATATTGATCTGCGCTTTGTTGTCTTTTGGTACAACGGAAAGGGAGATAACAGGCTCCATGACATGCATGGCAAGCATAGTATAGTTAATCTTGGGAGAGACAAAAGTATCACCTGAGGCACAGTCAATTCCAAACATGGCACCAATATGGCCTGCAGGAATAGCTTCAACCTCTTCCATCTGTGCAGAATGCATCCTGATAAGACGTCCTGCTTTGACTTTTCTGCCATCCCTTGAATTAATAAGAGTATCGCCCTTATTAATACAGCCCTGGTAAACCCTGATATATGTCAGCTGGCCATACTGCCCGTCTTCAAGTTTAAAGGCCAGAGCCACGGTTGGTTTGTCAAATTCACTTTCAAGAATCACTGTCTCTTCATTCTTATCAAGATCAATTGCTTCATTTTCAATATCAAGAGGAGATGGAAGATAGCTTATTACTGCATTTAAAAGAGGTTGAACAGCTTTGTTTTTATAGGCAGAACCAAGGAAAACAGGAGTCATCTCTCTGGCTATGGTACCTGTCCTGACTGCCTGCATAATAAGATCTTCACCTATTTCCTTCTCTTCAAGAATCGCATCGGTAAGCTCTTCGGAGAAAAGAGAGACTTCATCAATCATCTCTTCTCTTGCCATTTGAGCATCATCAAATAAATCAGCAGGAATATCTTTCTCAACTATATTTTCACCATTTTCACCTTCAAAATACAAGGCTTTCATGGTAACAAGATCTATAACACCTTCATGTTTATCTTCAAGGCCAATGGGAAGCTGCATCATAATAGAATTATGTCCAAGCTTATCTTTGAGCTGCCGGCTTACCTTAAGGGGATTGGCACCTGATCTGTCACATTTATTCACAAAAGCAATACATGGAACTTTATATCTTTTCATCTGCTGGTCAACTGTAATGGACTGGGACTGAACACCTGATACAGAGCAGAGAATCAATACAACTCCATCCAAAACTCTTAAAGAACGTTCAACTTCAACAGTAAAGTCAACATGGCCTGGAGTGTCAATGATATTGATATTATGTTTATCCCATTCACAATAAGTTGCAGCAGAAGCAATGGTAATTCCTCTCTCTTTTTCAAGTTCCATGGAATCCATGATGGCTCCAGTACCGTCCTTACCCCTAACTTCATTTATCTGGTGGATTCTGTCAGTGTAAAAAAGAATTCTTTCAGTCAGTGTGGTTTTTCCAGAATCAATATGAGCACTGATGCCAATATTTCTTACTTTTTCTAAATCTCTGATCATTTTTTAAGTCATCCCTTTGAATATAAAATTTCCCTTTTTACAATTATTAGACACAATTGTTTGCAAAGGTTTTACCTTGTTTTTATATATTGTTAAATCTTTGTGATTTTGTTAGTTTGAGTTCCAGCTTTATTTCAGTTAAGTCAAATTTAAAACTGTAATAAAAAACAAGTACTATAGCTTTAAACTATTAAATTGTCAAGACAAATACAAAGTGACTGAATTTAAAACTCTTCTGTTAAAAGGTTTACAGGCAAAAGGTATAAAAGATTTAAACATCAAAGTATCCGGGCAACAAGCACAATTGATGGAATTGCATGCAAAAGAGCTTATGCTGTGGAATAAAAAGATAAATCTTACAGCCATTAAACAACCTATGCAGATTGCAGAAAAACATTTTATTGATTCCCTTGCTGCAGCATCTTTTGTTAAAAATAAAAACTCTATTATTGACCTTGGCTCAGGAGGAGGATTTCCTGGAATTTCCATTAAAATCATGAAGCCTTTATTAAATGTTGTTTTAATAGATTCTTCCAGGAAAAAAATCAATTTTTTAAAACATGTAATACGTCTGCTGGGATTAAAAGGGATAGATGCCATTCATTCAAGAGTTCAAGACCTGCATGAAAATGATTTATATAAAGCCGGGTTTGATGCCGTAATATCAAGAGCTTTTACTGAACTTTCAACTTTTGTTAAACTGGCCTCTCCATTTATAAATAAAGATGGCACAATTTATGCCATGAAAGGAAAACAGGCAAAAAAAGAGATTACTCCTGAACTTTTAGAAAAGTTTAAGATTAAAACAGATCATTATCAACTGCCTTTTGAAAAATCCGACAGATATATGATTACATTGTCTCAGCAAAAATGAGAATTCTTTTGTTCTGTAACAGTCTGGCGGGATCTGATAATTTGCATGGTTTCTCTGATGTACGCACCTTCGCACTTTGCAGTACATGATTCTAATGAGCTTTCTTCCATGCAGCATCCCGGACACTCTTCTCTGCCTGTTTTCCATTCACTGAAAACAGGGCCGTCATAAAGGTCTGTAAATTTTCCGGCGTGCAGGCTCAAGGTAGTTTTGCATATGTGGTTGAACAAAAAAAGCCCCAATGTATGTTCTTCAAAATGAGCCTGATATCCTACGAGAGTAATATCAGTGTCATTTAAGAAATCGTCCCTTGTTGCCCATTGTTGGCCGCAGTTTTGACAAAGTTTAAACATTCGCAAATTTTTCCTGGCTGTTCTGTCAATGTCTATTTCAATAGTTTTTATACTTCATCATTAAATCTTTAATTGAATATAATTGCTAATTTGTCCAATGCAAATTAAAAAAAACATTTAATAAATTGTATCCTATGGCAAATATCGAGGAGTATTCAGAGACATAATATTTAAAAATGTATGAGAAATAAATATACAAAAGCTTGTTAATTCTTGACTTTTTGACTGTTTAGATTTAAAAACAGAAGTTTAATAACGATAAAAAATATATAAATAATAATATCTAAATTCAGGAAATTAAACCCAGGAAATTAAATATGGATTATAAAAAAACCTTGAACCTGCCTTCAACAAAATTTGCAATGAGGGCTAATCTACCACAGCGGGAACCCAAACAATTACAAGAGTGGGAAGAGAAGAAAATTTACGAGAAATTAAGGGAACAATCAAAAGAGAGGCCTGGTTTTATACTCCATGACGGCCCTCCCTATGCAAATGGCTATCTGCACATGGGACATGCTATCAATAAAATTTTAAAGGATATAATTGTCAGATCCAAGCAGATGGCAGGCTTTAATGCACCATATATTCCCGGCTGGGACTGCCATGGACTTCCCATTGAACACAATGTGGATAAAAAACTTGGTAAAAAGAAAAGAGAGATGACAAGTGTTCAGGTCAGACAGGAATGCCGCTCCTATGCTTCAAAATTTGTTAAGATTCAAAGTGAAGAATTTAAACGCTTTGGAGTAGCAGGCGAGTGGGATAAACCTTATTTGACAATGAATTATCCCTATGAAGCCAGGATTGCCAAAGAGTGCGGAGAGTTTGCCCTTGCAGGTGATATGTTTTTGGGGAAAAAACCAATTTACTGGTGCTGCAGTTGTCAGACTGCCCTTGCAGAAGCTGAAATAGAATATCATGATCATACTTCGCCTTCAAT
>JBDLIV010000152.1:0-4943 GCA_039714675.1 Thermodesulfobacteriota bacterium | reverse complement strand
AGGTTACAGTACTCATTATTAACTTTAAAGGAGGTATGTAATGGAAGACAAAAAAATTGTAAGCACAACCAAGGAGAAGGTAGAAAAAACAGACCGCCGTGGATTTCTTAAAAAAGCAGGTGCTGCTACAGCCGGGGCAATTGCAGGATCAGCTGCTTTTTCTGTACCCACAATCTATTCGAAAACCAAACCAATCAGGTGGCGTCTACAGACCTACTCCGGAGCTCCTCTCGGCGCCCATGTCATCAAACCCCAGATTGAAGCTTTTAACCGGGCAGCCCATGGTCAAATGGAAATTCAGCTGTACTATGCTGATCAGCTTGTCCCTACCAGCGAGCTCTTTAGAGCATTGCAAAACGGCACAATTGATGCTGTACAAAGTGATGATGCAACCATGGCTTCTCCTGTTGATATTAATGTGTTTGGCGGTTATTTCCCTTTTTCAACACGTTACAGCCTGGATTTGCCTGTTTTATTCAAGTATTATGGTCTCGATAAAATCTGGAAAGAAGCCTATGATGAAATTAAAGGAGTGGAATGGCTTGGTGCAGGAGCATGGGATCCTCTGCATATCTTTACTAAAAAACCCATTAGAAGTCTTGCAGATATGAAAGGCAAACGTGTATTTGGTGTGCCTACAGCAGGAAAATTTTTGTCACGTTATGGCCTTGTTCCTGTGACACTTCCCTGGGATGATATTGAAGTTGCCATTCAGACAGGTGAGCTTGATGGTGTTGCATGGTGTGGATTTACTGAAGCCTATGAAGTCGGTTGGGCTGATGTCTGCAACTATGCCCTGCTGAACAATGTCACAGGAGCTTGGTGCGGGTCATATTTTGCCAATAGTAAAAGCTGGGCAAAAGTTCCACCGCATTTACAAGAACTCTTCAAACTCTCCATGGACAGCTCGCACTATTACCGCCAGATCTGGTATTGGGGTGGAGAAGCAAAACTGCGGGTTGAAGGCAAGAAAATGGAATTAACCACGATTCCGGCAAAAGAGTGGGATCAGGTGGTGGAAGATTCAAAAGAGTTCTGGGATGAAATATCTGCATCCAGCCCAAGAGCTAAAAAAGTTGTAGAGATATTTAAACAATACTCTAAAACCATGGAAAAAGCAGGAGTTCCTTATCGCTATAGTTAAACTTTAACTTTCTCGTCCCTGCATAAATTGCAGGGACGGGGAGGACTAATCAACAAACAACCCCATCCATTCCATTCCTCCATCATTCATTGATGAATTTTTGACTATTCATCCAAAAGACTTTGTAAGCTTTCAATTACCTCTTCCGGGGATGCTGGTTTGGGAAGATAATCATCAGCTTCCATATCCATCCCATGTGCATGGGAATATTGTGTGGAGCTTACATGATCTGAAACAGCAGTCAGCATAATAATGGGAATATCTTCATATTTTTCATCACTTTTAAGCTCTGAACACACGGCAAATCCATCTTTTTCCGGCATCATTACATCCAATACAATTGCATCGGGAATATTGGCTTTGACTTTTGCAATGGCTTCAACACCATTGTAAGCGACTTCAATATTATAGCCTTCCGCTTCAAGATTTTGTTTTAACATCATTACTAAATCAGGCTCATCATCAACCAGTAAAATTGTTTTTTTACTCATCTTATTTCTCCTTTTAAGCTGTTATTAAAAGCTATTATAAATTTATATCATGAACTTTGTGCCATGTCGACAGGTTGTTACAGGAAAAATTGGTATTTTGTACAGCCTGCCCACGGCTTGACTCCTGCTTCATTGTACAATATAAAAGTGTCCAATAGAATATAAAATTAAAAAAAGCAAGTGAGTCCTTCAGATTTATGGATAAAAACAAGTGTATTGATGGTATTCGAAAAGCAGTTCAACACACCGACCATCCAGGAGCTCCGGATCATGATTTGTTCCAGCCAACAAGCGTGATGGTGCTGTTTGTTTTTAATAAGGAAGTTGAACTGCTGTTTATCCAGAAAGCTGATGTAAAAGGCTACCCATGGGCTAACCAGATGGCATTTCCAGGTGGACATAAAGATAAAACCGATTTTTCAACAAAAGAGACAGCCTTAAGAGAGCTTGCAGAGGAGATGGGGATCATTGCGGAAAATGTCGAGGTTATAGGTTCTTTTGGCCATTTCCAAACTATTAACAGCAAGGATATTGAAGCCTTTGCAGGTATCTGGAATCAAAAAGAAGCCATCAGGCATGATGCAGCTGAAATATCCCGGGTTTTTAAAATTCCTTTAAGGTATCTGATTGGTATTCACAAAAAAAAAGATTTTCATCTGCATAAACCTAATATCATGCAGCTGACATATCCCTATGAAGATGTTTTGATCTGGGGAGTAACAGCTAAAATCTTATATCATCTACTTAACAGCTTATTAAAAAATGGCG
Source organism: Thermodesulfobacteriota bacterium (assembly GCA_039714675.1). GTDB lineage: Bacteria > Desulfobacterota > Desulfobacteria > Desulfobacterales > Desulfobacteraceae > Desulfobacula. Next base: position 2,540 of record JBDLIV010000152.1, on the reverse strand, counting down.
ATTGTTCAAACCTATGCACTAAATAGTGTCTGTTTGAAATCGTTTTCTAAGTCTTAAAAATATTTTTATTACAAGAAAAAGACTTAAAAATGCCAGAAAACATGGAAACCATACATGTTCTATGAAATATATATTATTGAAAGCAACCACAATGCCGAAAATGGCAAAGACAAATACAAAAAGCATGAAAATAATAAGTGTCTGGCAGATAATATTAGAATCATACCAGGGTGTGATGGCTTTTCTAAAAAATGGATTAGGGTCTAATAGCATTTGGTTAAATATCTCATATATAAAAACACAATATATTGATTATTTTATTGACAAACCGCAATATATTGATTAATCATCTAATTCCATGTTGCAGATTGTTTTATTTATATCATAAAAAATTATAGAAAATATATGCTAATTTCAATCAGATTTCAAGAGGTAGACAGATGTTTGAGAAAATAAAAAAACGAGATGGAAGAGTTGCTGAATTTGATTCGTCAAAAATTACCAATGCTTTGAGAAAAGCAGGAGAAGCAACAAGGGAGTTTAATGGCAGGGAAGCCACAAAAATGACAATGAAAGTTGTTACACTGGCAAGGGACCTGCGTCTCGGAGCTGTTCCAGAAGTAGAGGAAGTCCAGGATATTGTTGAAAGAGTTCTTTTGGATTCTCCATTTTATAAAACAGCCAAAGCATATATTATCTATCGGGAGCAGCACAATCAGATAAGAAAAATTGCCATTAAGGAAAATGTTGGGTTGATGGAGTCATATATCCGCAGAATGGACTGGAAGGTAAAAGAGAACAGCAATATGAGTTATTCCCTCCAGGGCTTGAACAATTATATAGCTTCAGATATTACAGCAGAATACTGGCTCAATAAAATCTATCCTCCAGAGGTTCGGGATGCACACTATGCCGGCGACCTGCATATCCATGATTTAAGCCTTTTATCTGTATATTGCGTTGGATGGGATTTACAGGATCTTCTGCTTGAAGGGTTTAAAGGTGTTGCAGGTAAGGTTGAATCTTCTCCTCCAAGACATTTTCGCAGTGCTCTTGGTCAGATTGTTAATTTTTTCTATACGTTGCAGGGAGAGGCAGCCGGAGCCCAGGCAATGTCTAATTTTGATACTCTTTTAGCTCCCTTTATCAGAAAAGATGATTTAACCTATCAAGAGGTTAAGCAGGCACTTCAGGAATTTGTATTTAATATCAATATTCCCACAAGAGTCGGTTTTCAAACTCCTTTTACAAATATAACAATGGATCTTAATGTTCCGACCACGCTGAAAGACACTCCTGTTATAGTTGGCGGAGAGTATTGCAAGGAGACCTATGCCCAATATCAAAAAGAGATGGATACACTCAATGCTGCCTTTGCCGAAGTAATGATGGAGGGGGATGCAAAAGGCAGGGTATTTACCTTTCCTATTCCAACATATAATATAACTGAGGATTTTGACTGGAATAATCCAAATCTTGAGAATATCTGGAAAATGACCGGGAAATATGGAATCCCTTATTTTTCAAATTTTGTAAACTCAGACATGGACCCGGAAGATGCCCGTTCAATGTGCTGCAGATTAAGGCTGGACAACAGGGAATTGAGAAAACGAGGCGGCGGCCTGTTTGGTGCAAATCCATTAACAGGTTCCATCGGAGTTGTAACTATCAACCTGCCAAGAATTGGATATCTTGCCAAAAATGAAGATGATTTTTTTGAACGCCTTAACGCTCTTATTGCTTTTTCTGCCGATTCTTTGAACATTAAACGTAAAATTCTTGAAAAATTTACAAATGGAGATCTCTATCCCTATTCAAAATTTTATTTAAGAAAAATCAAGGAGAGCACCGGGGTTTATTGGCGTAATCATTTTTCCACCATTGGTATACTTGGTATGAACGAGGCCTGTATTAACTTCTTAGGGGAAGATATTGCCACAAAAACAGGACAGAATTTTTCCGTAAAGGTCATGGATCATATCAGAGGTAAAATTGAAGAACTGCAGGAAGAGACAGACGAGATTTTTAACCTTGAAGCAACTCCGGCCGAAGGAACAACATACCGTTTTGCCAGCATGGATAAAGCAAAATTTGATGATATTATCTGCGCCAATGAAGAGGAATACAAACAGGGTCAAGACCCTTTTTATACAAACTCCACCCATTTGCCCGTAAACTATACCGATGATATTTTTGAAGCTTTAGAGCTTCAGGACAGGCTACAGGTCAAATACACCGGCGGAACTGTTCAGCATCTTTTTCTTGGAGAAGAAGTTGCTGATATAGAAATTGTAAAGAGTGTTGTGAACAAGGTGTCCAGATCATTCAGGCTGCCCTATTTTACTTTGACTCCCACATTCAGTGTCTGCCCCTCCCATGGCTATATTTCAGGTGAACATGAAAAGTGTGACATCTGTGACGCTGAAACAGAAGTCTATTCAAGGGTAGTTGGTTATTTAAGACCTGTTGGGCAATGGAATAACGGAAAAAAGACAGAGTTTTGTATGCGTAAAACATACAATACATATGATGTAGCCTGA
>JBDLIV010000151.1:0-4950 GCA_039714675.1 Thermodesulfobacteriota bacterium | reverse complement strand
ATTTCCATTAACTTCAGCAACCAGGCTTGATTTATCCTTCTTTTTTCTGACCTGATGCTCAACAAGTTTTATGGAATCAACGTCAGCATCATCTGCTGTGATTGCTTTTCTTATATTCTGGATTGCTTGTGCATCATTCAGAGTGATTTCTCTGATATTCACTGTATCTTTCACAAAAAACCTCCCTGTTATTCTACCTTGATAATTTTTACAGTATGACCTACCCAATTGGGTGGCAGATAAATTCTGCCGCTGTTGCCACTGGACTTTACCTCTTTTTCAATCATCTCTTCACCATAGACCTCAAATTTAACCTTGGTCGATGATATGGATTGTTTTGCAATATCTTTCTCTTTATCTGCCATATACCACCTGTATTTTTATCAATTTCAAAGTTTGAATCTCCATCATAATCCTTAGTAGCACAATATTTAAAAATTTTATAGCTTTATTCTATCTATTATATAGCTATATCAGAATAGATTTACAATAGTAAATTTAATAAAAAAAAGGTACAGGAAAGAATTTATCTTCTTTCCTGTACCTTTTATCAAATATTTAACTGGTTATTATTAAATAAATAATTTTATAATAACCTCACAATCTAAATCAATGGTTTATATACGGCACTCTTCATAATAACAAATCTCATGGCAAGATCACCTGCAAAAACAGATGCCAATCTTAAAAAGATCAGAAAGCCATTTGTATCTCCACCCCACATCATCAAGGTGAATATCAGGGGAAGGACAACACCAAGTCCGACCACGCCAATTAAAGAGACTTTTGAAAGCTCTTCATTCATTAAATTTTTAATGGATTCCTGTCCAATTTCACTTGCATGCCAGGTTCCCCATACATAAAGGAATAGACATAAAAAATAGGCAAAGAAAAAAGCTTCTGCCCAGATTTCCATTCCTGAAGCAAAACCTGCAGTACCAGATACTGCAGCCATTAACTGCAGAATCTGCTGACCCACCCATATGCCGGAGATGACAGACAAAGGCAAAACCATTGTTGAACTCCAGGCAGGAAGTGCTTTAACAACATTCATGGTGGCAAATCCATGGGAAATTATCAAAAGGCATAAAATACCCATAATAGTATTAAACACTATATTAAAACCACCTGCTGTTACTATCTGCAAAAACCCCAGGACTGCAAACATCCCGATTATCCAGATACCGCGAGCCAATTCCGAGGTCTTGGGTTTCATGATCATTCGCCATGCTCTTGTTGGTTGACCAAGATACAGGACATGAACACATCCGCCAAGAATCAAAGTAATCAGCCAGCCAAAAATAAGACCAGCCTTGTATTCATAAAAAAGTGAAACAAAATAGAGTCCTGCTCCTATTTCCGAGAAAAAGAAAGCCAGCCACAGAAATATACCTTTTTTATCAATCCACTCCCGCTGACGGGTTGGATTCATCATCCACTCATAGGGTTTGAGTCCGCTTCCATCAGGAGGAAACATTGTCTGTACAAGTTCGTGTATTTTACCCATTTTATCTCCTCCTCTAATCTTTATAAATTTTCACTGCAACAGCAGTTTCAATATTACCCGTTATTGGGTCATAATGCCTCAGATATGAAGGCAGCAGTTTACAGAAGTTTGCTCCCTTGCCCTTGGCAATTGGCCTGCCGTCTGCCCAGAGACCGCCCTGTCCGGAAATACCTACAACTCTTGGACTTTGTGCTTCCATGGTTTTTACAATACCGTTTTCCTTGACTCCATACCTGTTTTCAAGCCAGATAATATCACCGTCCTTCATTCCTTTCTCTTTTGCCAGGTCAGTGTTCAGTGTAATTGTGAAGGTATAGGGACACATTTTAGAGACTTCATCAATATAGGGATTCTGGAAAGTAGTATTATTAGTATGAAGAATATCTCTGTAAGAAAAAGCCAGCAGATCATACTCATTATCAAGCTCTTTATAGGAAGTTGGCAAGAACCAGTCTGGTATTGGCGTATATTGATCCAATTCCATTTCAAGATCAAATCCAGTATCTTCTATAATTTTATCAATGGCTCTTCTGTCATGGATCAAAAACTCCATATAAATAGGACAGCGACTTTCAGTGTTCCATCTCCAGTAGACATCTTCAATTGGTTTATGCCATGTTGCATAACCCTGTTCTTCAATCTTTTCTTTGTCATCACCATAGACCCATCTCATATACCGCTCCCCAATCTCTTTCCAGGTCAAAAACTCTCCCGGTTTGATCTTGAGTTCCTCATCAGTGATGCCGTAATAATTGTTCAGACTTTCATTAAATTTATCAAGGACACCAACCCTGTTGGCAACATCCATATAAACATCCATGAAAAATCTTGATTCGCCGATTGGTTTGGCAACCGGATTTTGCAGATGTACATACCAGTCTTCATTGGAAGGAGAGCCTGAAAAGAAAAATGCATCAATTTCAGAAGACCAGCAGTCTTTTTCAAGATAGGAGACATCTGGCAGAATAATATCACCGATGGCCTGGTCAGTCTCATTTACCCAGAGGTCATTCTGGACAACAAAGCAGTCCTTAAAATTTTCAATTGCAACATCCCAGTCTGACTGACTAATGATAAAATTGGCAGCAATACCAAATATCATTTCAGGTTTAGCACCCATACCGAGTTTCTCATGGATATAATCACGCTCTTTAACATAGGGAATATGAGAAAGAGTACAATGGGTCCAGAAATTCACGCATCCATTATTATCACATGGAACAGAAGGTGTATGTACAGGCCATGGATCATGTGAATAAAATACAGCTGGAATAAGAACACCATCTTTACCGATTCTTGGCATGCGTTCATACTGCCCGCCAGGATATTTTCTTCTCTTGGAAGGCCATCCCATTGTTCCTCCAGGAACATCTTCTGCACCCACAAGCTGGCTGATAAGGTCAATGGCAGCCACCTGGTGAATACCATTTGTATGTCCCTGGGAGCCCCTGAAAGTTACAGAAGATACAGGTCTGTATGGAAAAGTCTGTCCTTCAATTGTGATGGTAGAACCAATCTGTGCATTGTCCACCCAGTTTTTGGCAACATTGAGAATAGTTCCCACAGGAACCGTTGATATCTCTGATGCCCATTCAGGAGTAAATTGTTTTAAATGCTCTTTTACAGCCATGAAACAAGGTCTGCATTTTTCTCCGTTATGCTCATAATCACCCTCAAGGCTGAAATCTTCGTAGGCTATAGACTTATCGTCAAATTCCTTGATTTTTTGCGCTTTGTTATCAAAAACAAGAGGTTTGTCACTTTTCTCATCACGGATAAAGGTACCGTCTTCTCTGATAAGATATACATAATTTGTCTTGGCTCTAAGATAAAGATCATCAATTTCGCCGCGGGTATTGAGAATATAATTGGCAATTGCAAGCCCTACTGCTGTATCAGTTCCAGGAAGAATTGCCACCCACTCTGTAGCTTTACCGCCTGCAAAGTTACCCATTGGATCAAATACAACCTCTTTGGTACCACGTCTGATTGCATCAGCTCTGAGCCTTGCATTGGTCATGGCAGAGTGTCCAGAACCTGTACCTTTGCTTGAACCCCATTTAAGAACATATTTGGTATAGCGCCAGTCAGGAGCTATTGACCATGCTCCATGGATCAGGCCGCCAAGCATATGGGCTGCATTTCCACAATGAAGACTGCCGCCGCCGATAATAAAGTTACCATTATTTTTAACACCAAAAGCCTGGGCATAAAAATAGGGGTGATTATGAGGGCCGTCACTGGCTCTCATGGTCTGGTTTGTAAAAAGAATCTTGTTGGGATCATCTTCCATGATTTTTTTCATGCGTGTGGCAATTTCTTCTAATGCTTCTTCCCACTCAATCTCTTTCCATTTTGGATCAACACCAATACCTTTTTCAGGATTGGTTCTCCTTAAAGGCTTTTTAATTCTGTTGGGATCATAATAGTACATAAGTCCTGCCACGCCCTTGCCGCAAAGGCTGGACCCGGTTCCTCCCATGGTACTATCCTTGATACCTTCAACCTTTACAGGTTTACCATTTACTACTCTCACCCTTGCCGCACAACCGCAATAACATACGCCACAGGTGGTATTTACCCATTTGTCTTCCCATATTTCATCTGTTTTATAGGTCATATTTCCCCCTGTTAATTAATCTATATAGTACACTGCCGGTTCAGTGCCAAATTCTTTTCTTAGCTGTTTACCTTTTTTCTCCATGATCAGACGATTGACTTCACTGTCAGGATCATCAAGGTCACCAAACACCCTTGCATTAACCGGGCAGATATTGACACAGGCAGGAGAAGCATCTTCGTCCTTGCCAGGTTCAAGACCTTTCTTCAGGCCGTCTTCAATTCTTTCAGAGCAGAAATTACATTTAATAACTGTCCCGACTTTAAAGGGATAAAGCTTTTCTCCGAGCAATTCCATTTCGGTTTTACCCTGACCTGGAAAATATTCCCTATCCTTGACTTCCTGATCATAATAAGTTCTCTGCTGGTAGGGACAACTTACAAGGCAAGCCCTGCAACCAACACATTTATCATCATCAACTTCAACAATACCATCTTCTCTGATAAAAGTTGCTCCTGTAGGACATGCTTCCACGCATGCAGCTTCAGAGCAATGATTACAAAGAATCGGATAAATTAATTTACTGGATGATGGAAATTTTCCTGTCTCTCCAATGAGCACCCTGTTAAAAAATACTCCAGGAGCAAGAAAATGTTCCTCTTTACATGCTATGGTGCAGCCCCAACAAGCGATACACCTTTTTACGTCTATTACCATTCCCCATCTCGGCATAACAGCTCCTTTATAAATTATAAAATTATTTCCTGATTGATCTTCAATTTTAAAGATCAAATAACCTCACCTCTTCAAACCCTCGTTTTGCACAAATTATATTTGCTGCAAGCTTTTTACCTGAAAAATAATCCTGCAAAGCTTCACAGCA
>JBDLIV010000150.1:0-4966 GCA_039714675.1 Thermodesulfobacteriota bacterium | reverse complement strand
CAAAGGTTAAAAAAAAAGGTGTTTTGTTTACAGACCAAACCCGGTTTAACAAAACTTGAAAAAAAAGCTGCAAAACTATATAAAAATTTTTTAAAAATCATTTAAAAAATTTTGATCCTATTAATGTATGGAGATACAAAAAACACTAGCTTTTGTTAACGTTTTCTAATAGTAGAAAATCTCAGACCCCCTCTATGTTGCTGAATATTAAACCTCCTTTATTAAACGTTAAAAAAGTGTTAAATTATTTTAGTATTACCATCAAGTCAGCTTTATTTTAAATATTAGCTATATCAAAATTAATTACTTTAAAGGACAGATTTAAAGTTTGTTACAGGTGCTAAGGAGATTTATAGCTTTTGATTAAAAATTTTTTCCGTAATAAACTCGGCATTGTAATTGGTGGCTCCGGCCTAGTGGGTGGTGGCAGCATTAATTTTTTTGAAAAGAAATGGGGATGCAGGATTCTGGCACCAAACAGTAAGAAATTGAGCCTTAGACATGCTGATGATATCCAGGCTTTTTTTCAGCGCTATCATCCCGATTTTATTATTAACACGGCTATTGCAGCTATTGACAGTGATCCAAAAGTAACTTTCGAGATTAACTATCTTGGCAATATAAATCTGGCAAAAGTTGCGGCGACCTTTAAAATACCCTATATTTTTTTTAGCTCTGCGGCAGTGTTACCTGACGGCAATAATCTCAATGAAGAGAGCATGCTGCCGTTAAGCGTTGGTCTAAGCAGCTACGTCAAATCAAAGGTGATGAGCGAATTGACCCTGCAGCATCTGCACAAGACCGAAGGACTTGACTACACAATAATACGGCTTGCCATAGCTTACGGCAAGTATGATCATAAGATTCAGGGTTTTCATCGGCTTCTTTTTTCAATTGCAGATGAGTCCATGCCTATTCTCTTTACAGGGAAGAATATTTGTCATTCCTACAGTAACACTAAAAAAACTCAATATTTTCTTCGACATGTGCTTGAAAACAGAGATGAGTTTTCCGGCCAGACGTATCATTTTGTTGATCAGAAACCTGTGAGCCTATCCAAACTCATATTAACCATTCGCGCTTTTTTAGGAGTACAAACCCCTAGAGAGTTTTATATGCCTTTTCCTGCGGCACGTTTTGGAATAAAAACTTTGGAAAAAATTGTTAAAGGACTGCACAGATTTGGAATTGAGGCGCGTATGCCTCCGGAATTGATGTTCCTGGAAAATTTTTATAAAACCCATACTCTTTCGTCTGTTAAACTGCAGGAGTCAAGCTTTGTGGATCCTGCTCCAGATGAGACAGTTTTTAGCCGGCTACCGGAGATTATTGAATACTACTTGACACGTTGGCAACATTTCAACCTGATATCATTTGATGATGAATTCTTTGATCCACAAAAAATTGCTGAGGATTTCCTGAACTCACCGGAAACACTTCTTGATGAAATTCATCAACATAGATGTAAGCCATTCAGAGAATTTCAGTTACGGCAAAATATAAAGCGGGACAATGATATTTCATCGTCGCCCTATTAACTCACAATAATATCAATGTCACTCTCCATGAAACAGGAAAATAATTTTAATGTAGGCGACACGTTGTTTGACAAACAACATTATCAACAAATAAGAGTAAAAATAGAATTCTATAATTTTAGTGAGTTTCATAATCTATATGGCAATTCAAAAAATTATAAGTGTCAGTAGAAGAACTGATATTCCTGCTTTTTATTCTGAGTGGTTTTTCAACAGAGTGGCAAAGGGATTTGTCCAGGTAAAAAAGCAAGTTGGCGCTAAAACTGCAAAAAAAGTGCTGCTTGGTGTAAAAAATGTTTTATGCTTTGTATTCTGGACTAAAAATCCAGGTCCAATGCTTGATAAACTCCACCTGCTTGATGAACAAGGATATCAATATTATTTTCAGTTTACTTTAACTCCTTATGCTAAGGAGATTGAATCTAACCTACCAAGAAAAGAGAAAATCATTCAAACATTTATTAAATTGTCTGAAAAAATTGGTAAAGAAAAGGTAATATGGCGCTATGATCCAATTTTTCTCAACAATGAAATAAATTTGGATTATCATAAAAAATATTTTGCCCAATTTGCTGAAAAACTACATAGATACACAAAAAAATGCATTATCAGTTTTATAGATTCCCATCAAATATCAAAAGAGAATAAACAGCGGTTAAAATTAGTAAAAATTGATAATGAAACAATGATGGAACTGGGTAAAATTATCCATGGGACAGGGAAAAAATATGGTATAACAATTGAAACCTGTGCTGAAAAAATTGATTTAACCCAAATGGGGATTTCCTCTGCAAAATGTATTGATGACAGGTTAACAGGTGAGATTCTTGGCAGAAAATTTACCCTTGGTAAAGACAGGTCGCAAAGAAAACTGTGCAGATGTGTGACCAGTATTGATATCGGCACTGACAATACCTGTCTGCATGAATGTCTTTTCTGCTATGCTACAAAAAATGTGGTCATGGCAAGATTTAATAATCATATGCATAATAAGCGTTCATCTTTTTTAATCGAAGAGATTTGAGTGGACATTAAATTCAATATGGTTTATATTAGCTTTTTTTAAAAATCTTCCTTTTTCTTATGGTTCTTAATTGTATTGCTTAAAACTCAATGGAACTTTTGCTTGCAAAAAAAAAGGTAGATTTTAAAGTATAAATTATAATAGTTAGATATAGGTTTGGAAAGGAGAGCATTAATTATGGGTAATCAGGATTACACTATTTATAGTGGCGGGCTTAAAGGTGCTGAAGCAATGTTTGGTGAGTGTGCACAAAAACATGGAGTAAATGAGATTAATTTTTCATTTAAAGGGCATAAATGTGCAAGGGAAAAGAATATCACCATGCTCAGTGATGAAGAGTTAAAAAAAGGCAATATAAGCATGGAGATAGTATCTGCACGAATGGGCAGAAGATATGCACAGGCAGATAAGATCAGAAAAGTTTTTCAGATGCTTTTTCATATGGTGAACAAAGGATATCAGGTGTTTGCAATTGGTTGGATTCAATCTGATAAAACGGTAAAAGGGGGTACAGGCTGGGGTGTTGAACTTGCCAAATTTTTTAACAGACCTGTAAGTGTTTTTGATCAGGAAACAGATAAATGGTATTCATGGAGAGAAAATGCTTGGCAGGAAGATGAACCTGTGATTTCACATACAACTTTTTGTGGTACAGGCACAAGAAATCTTTCTGAATCTGGTCAAAAAGCCATAGAAGAGCTTTTCAGCCGTTCATTTGCTTAATATAATACTCAATTATATGAATTAAGAGTGCCTTTGTGTAATTGTTCAACAGAGGCATTTTTATTTTTACAAGCTTTTAGTGCTGCGCCGCCATCGCATAAGGACAATAAAAACTATTCAACAATTTCCAGAATAACTCTTTTTTGTTGTTTGGCAGAGGCACAGGATAAAATAGTTCGCATGGCCTGGGCTGTTCTGCCTTTTTTTCCAATGACCTTGCCAAGGTCTTCCTTTGCAACCCTTAGTTCCAGTACAAGTGTCTGCTGAGCCTTGATCTCTTGAACATCAACCTGATCCTGATTATCAACCAGTGCCTGAGCAATATGCTTTATCAACTCTTGCATAACCTGTTCTCCTTTGGTCAGTCCAAAAAGTAGAAGAAAATTGAGCTTCTATACCAACTACAGTCATTATTTAGAAAACTATAAAATTAGAATAGCACAACTCATAATAATCACAAGCATTATTTATTATAATTTATCCATTTTGCTTGACATAAGAGAGAAATTAATTATTCTATGACTCATATTTTATATTTTTATAATCAAATATTTTATTATTATGCTCAATCAAATATTTTTTTGGGGCAGAGCAAATAGAGGAACATAAAGTGGTTACAGAACTTACAACATTTGATGCTGAACGAAAAATGCTTCTGGATGCAGGATATGGTGATCCTGCAATAGATTATTACCTTGAAAAGAAACATATGGGATGTTTTGACGATGCTGATCAGGTGTTTAAAAAAATCGGCTCATGTGGTGATATCATGAAAGTTTATCTTAAAGTTGATAATAATACAATCAATGATGTCCGTTATGAAATTACAGGCTGTGCAGGAGCCATTGCTGCTGCCATGGCAGCTGTGGAACTTGTAAAGGGTAAAACTGTTGATGAAGCTTTAAAAATAAATGATGGTGATGTTTTTAATGTCCTTGAAAATATTCCTGAAAAAAAACATCATTGTATCCAGCTTGCAGTTAAAACAATGCATGAGGGTATTCAGGAATATAAAAATCTCAATTAAGCAAAATTTTTTTTTCTTGTCACTTCTGTTTTGTCTCTTGCTGCTGGCCGGATGCACTACGTCCTCACAGTTTGAAATTAAAGATATTGCTAAAACCAATATTGATAATATTTCAGAGATTCATATGGACCAGGCTTTTGATCTCATAAAAACTCTGACCATAAAACTTTATAAAAAAAACCCTAGTGAACTGCAGAAAATTAAGGGAAATACTATTGATTCCCGCCTGCACCAGATATCTATCTGTCCTGACTTCAAAAGATATAAAGAACTTGATTTTAAAGATAGTATTGATGCCATTCTGCTTGGATATGAACCTGAATTTAAAGGGGATCGTATCTTTGCTATTATGTATGGTTTGTATACGATGATTCATAAATCATATAACAGTAAATGTGAACTTTTCATGTTTGATTATCTTGAGGCGCAGAATCTGTACAATAGTGCCCGCAATATTGAAATTTTTGTATGGCGGCTTAAAACAAGAACCAAAGAGGACGGGAGCCTGTTTATCCTTTCAAACACCTGTAACGGCGAAGTGAAAAATTTAAGTTATGAGAGGATATTCGGCAAGTTGATCTCTCTTCAGGATACCATGGCACAAATCATCTCTAACAGAAGCGGCAGGGTTATTAAAGAAGTGGTTCGGATTGC
>JBDLIV010000149.1:0-4997 GCA_039714675.1 Thermodesulfobacteriota bacterium | reverse complement strand
TTTTAGAAAAAGCTGGGAACCTTAGTTTAAATAAATATTCCCGTAAAAGTTTTGTTTTCAGGAGAGGCTCTCTGTTTTCATTTAGAATAATTTCCTGAATTTCTTGGTTTTGAAAAAAAATTTCTATATTAATTGAATCTCTTTTAGAAATTTCGACTATGTATTGTATGATTTCAAGCTGTTTGTTGTTTGAGGCTTTAATTTTTGAAAAAATCTTTAAAAAACTTTTGATGGTTTTTTCTTGAAAAAGCTGCATTCTTCTCGCAGCTTTAAGAGATATTTTGCCCTGATGGATTAAGTTCAGAGCGGGTTCAGGGAGATTGGAAATATTTAATAAATCTTTTATAAATCTGACGTTAAGTTCTATATTAAAAATAGCAGCAGATTTTTCTGCAATCTGTTTTGTGTCCAGAAATTTATTCAGACTTTTAATGCTTTTAATAAGTTCAGCCTGGCTTAATTGCCTTTTAAAAGAGAGAGCTGTTATTGATTTTAAAAGGCATTGATACCCATCTGCATCTGATTTTGTTGTATATGCAAATATAGTATCTTCTTTATTATGAATAGACGCTTTTATCCTGTTAAATCCTGAAACAATTATATAGTGGTTGTTTAATGGCCTGACCATGGGTGGATGGATCAGGCCTATTTCATTGATAGAGCGTGCAAGAGAGACAATATTATCATTGGAAAATGATATCTTATACCGTTGATCTGTTAAATCAATATCACAAATATCTATTCTGCACAAATGTTCAGACATCATCACCTGTTAAACGTTTATAAATTTCTTTGTATGTACTGGATGTACTGTTAATAAGTTCCTGGGGAAGTTTTGGTCCCGGTGGTTTTTTATCCCATCCTGATTCAGTCAGCCAGTCCCGCACAGACTGCTTGTCAAAACTATTTTGGCTTCTGCCTGGTTCATATTCACTCAAAGGCCAGAATCGTGAAGAATCCGGGGTAAGTATTTCATCTATAAGGATGATCTCTCCATCAAGCATGCCAAATTCAAACTTGGTATCAGCAATAATAATACCCTTGGAAAGAGCAAGTTCAGCACCTTTATTATAGATTTCAAGACTTAAATTTTTAAGTTTTTCAGCCATTTCCAGACCTATAATCTTTGCAGCTTCATCAAAACTGATATTAATATCATGATCCCCAATCTCAGCTTTTGTTGATGGAGTAAAAAGAGGTTTTTCCAATTTATCTGACTCTTTTAATCCGTCCGGCAGTTTAATACCACACACATGTCCCTCTTTTTGATAGGATTTCCAGCCAGAACCTGTAATATATCCTCTTACAATACATTCAATTGTGAGCGGTTCAGCTTTTTTTACAAGCATGCTGCGTTTATCCAAAGCTTTTGAGTGCTGTTGATATTCTTTGGGGTATTCATTCACATCAGTAGTGATTATATGGTTCTTAACAATACTTTCCATCTGTTTAAACCAGAACAAAGATATCTGGTTTAAAACTTTGCCTTTATCAGGAATAATATCCGGCAGTACTACGTCAAAAGCGGAAAGCCTGTCAGTTGTGACCATTAACAGGGAATCTCCTGTATCAAAAATATCTCTGACCTTGCCCTGTCTAACAAGGGATAAATCATCAAATTGAGTCTTGGGAATAGATGTCATATTAATCTCCTTTAGTTTTAGTGCCCTGCTAATAATCGCAAATGGCTATAAATTTGTATATTGGGTTTTAATTTTTATCCTATCATATATTTTGCTTGTTTTCATATCATACAATCTGCTATTTTTCCATTTTAATATTTTGGAAACTTGACTTACGTTGACAAAATTATAATATTATTGTCCAATAATAATTTCTCTTTTAAAAGGTTATGGAACAATGAAAATACCTGTTTATTTATTTTGTATTATATTTTTTTTTGCTGTCAACCAATTCCCTGCCTACTGCCAGACAAATTATTCTCTATTTGATTTAGCTTTACTTGCAGACAAGCAGAGCGAAACAATTAAAATTGCTAAAGAAGACGTTTTTATTGCCCAACAGGACAAAAAAAGAGCTTTATCTGTTTTAATACCAAGAGCCACTGCTTTTGGATCCATGACAGAATATAAAGATGCTGATGTTTCTGCTCCAAGCACTGTGGCCATGGGTGTAAAATTAACACAATCTTTTACCCTTAATGGTAAAGAGTTAATTGCCCTGGATGTTACAAAAAAATATATTGTCGGAAAGGAATTTTCTCTTGAAACTGTTCGATCCCAGTATTTACTACAGGTTACACAAACCTATTTTAATATTTTAAGTTCTCAAAAATCTCTTGAAATTGCACAATCTGATATAGAGCGCCTTACTGCCCATAAAAATGCTGTTCAAGAGAAATTGAGTGTTGGCAGTGTGACTAAACAAGATCTATACAGGGCAAAAGCAGAATTATCAAAAGCAATGACAGACGAGGTTATAGCAGAAAACAGGGTATTGCAAAGCAAGGCAAATTTACAGAATCTGGTCATCATTGATGATGATTTTACTCTTAAACAGGATAATCTTAAAAAAATTGAAAAATATGAAAGCAATTTAGAAGATATACAAACTCAAGCATTAAAAAACAGACCTGAAATCCAGGAAGCTATGACAAATCTTGAAATTGCAAAAAAAACTATTAAATTTCAAAAAAGTGACTATTGGCCAACTATTTCACTTGAAGCTGGATATAAAGAGACAGATTTTAAATTTGAAGATACTTTTCGTGAAGATTATGACCGTGAAGATACTTATTTTACAGGAGAGCTTATTTTTACAATATTCAGTGGTGGTTTAAGAGGCGCTGAAGTCAAACAGGCTCTTGCTGATCTGAGAAAAGCTGAAAATTCACTCTCCTTACAGAAAAAACAGATCATTCTTGAGGCAAAAGTGAATTTTCTGGCAAATAAAGCTGCAAAAAGCGCTTTATTAAATTTGCAGGATGAAATCAAATCTGCACAGGAAAACTTTAATGCTGTTCAAATGCAGTTTAAATACGGTATGGCGGACAGTATTGATATAATGGATGCAAATACTCTACTAGTTTCAGCGCAAAGAAGAATTTCAGATGCCCAATACATTTATTATCTTTCTGTTTTGGAGGTTCTTTATACAAAAGGTGAACTAAGTAAACTTCTTTTAACCCAGGCTAATTGATGAACAAGTATTCAATTTAGAATAAAAAGAATTTTACTTAAATTATTTTTCAAACCCGTGCTATAAAATTAAAATTTAAAGGTAGTATGTACTCAAGTCCTATAATTACAATGAATCTATAATGTTCTATGTGCTCATTGCTTGACATAAACATATTGTTAAAATATCTTAAACTATTTTCATCAAAATGTTATGAACTAATTTTAAAAGGAGAAATCAGATGTTTGAAATAATAGCAGATCCAGAAGAGTATCAGATTGATCATCTAATCAATGGAACCGGTAATGCAAATATCGAGCTGTCCGAGGACGAAAGGGAGAAATGGTCTGATGAGATTCTAGGTTTCAGCAACAAAGTAAGTGAGTTTGCTAAAAAATCCAAGGAACTTGCAACACTTTTCTCTAGCAGAGAAAAAATAGCTACTACTCCAGCTTCTTTAAAAACTTTAAAAATTCAACTGTTTATGATCAATGATTCATTGAATAAAGCAATTGGAATTGCTGAGCAGCTTGAATCTGATATTATAAAAAAATAGATAACCACAAAAAGTCTAAAGTGGGAAATCCGTAATCTAAATTTGAGTTGTAAGTTTCAGCATGAAGTTGCTGAATAGTGATAACTTTTTCTTATTTTTTATGACATGATATCAGGAGTAAGGCACTCATCTGGATTCACAGAATAGATAATTTTTAGCAAATTTAAGGCAGGAAAAAAATTTAACCACAGACATACAATAAGTATTTTGAGGATTAAATTTTTTCCACAACGAAAAGTTGCAAAAATCATATATTCTGGCGTAGTAAATGGTCTGTTAGTGTAATAGCCATCATAGCTTCACAGACCATGTTAATTCGCGGGATGGCACATATATCATGACGGCCTTTGGTCGATATCTCATGTGGCCTGCCCTCTTCATCAATAGTAACTTGAGCTTTCAAGATTGAAGGTATGGGTTTAATATGCACCCTTGCAATGATATCATCTCCGTTTGAAATTCCAGCCAGGATCCCGCCTGAATTATTTGTTTGAAATCCAGTTGGCAAAATTTGATCATTATTTTCAAAACCTGTCATTTGAGAAGCTGAAATTCCAGCACCTATCTCCACAGCCTTGACTGCACCTATACTCATCAAAGCCTTGGCAATATCTGCATCCAGCTTGTCAAAAACAGGTTCTCCCAAACCTGCAGGTACATTAGATGCCCTTATTTCAACAACTCCTCCAAGAGAATCTCCCTCTTTTTTTATCTCATTAATTTTTTTTACCATTCTGTCTGCAGCATCCAGATCAGGACATTGTAAATCATTTTTATATTTTTGAGATATATCTTCAAAATTTGCAGCTTTAATACCACCAAGCTCCAATGTATAGCTTTCTATTTTAATATTATGCTGATCAAGTACCAATTGAGCAACAGCACCTGCTGCAACTCTTGCAGCAGTTTCCCTGGCAGAAGCTCTTCCCCCTCCACGAAAATCCCTTATGCCATATTTAGCCTGGTAGGTATAATCTCCGTGTCCTGGTCTGAAAAGTGTGGCAATATCATCATAGGATTTTGACTTTGCATCTTGGTTCTTTATAAAGATCATAATGGGGGTACCAGTTGTCTTTCCATTAAAGATCCCTGACACAATAACTGCCCTGTCTGATTCACTCCTTTTTGTGCTGGAAATCCCGGTTCCGGGTTTTCTTCTATCAAGGGCTTTTTGTATGATTTCTTCACCAATTGCAAGACCAGAGGGACAGCCTTGAACTACAACTCCGATACCTTTACCGTGAGATTCTCCAAATGTGGTAATATTAAATGCTTTTCCCAGGGTACTTCCCGACATCCTTTA
>JBDLIV010000148.1:0-4997 GCA_039714675.1 Thermodesulfobacteriota bacterium | reverse complement strand
ACCTTAAAAAGAACCCTGGAAAACAATTAAACTCTTTTATTGATGATAATAAAAACCGCATCAAAGATTTCACTAATGATTCAAAAAAAACATATAAGCTTTTTGTAAATGACAGCAAAACAACAATGGACAAAGTTGTCAAAGGTGTAACAGGAGATGTAAAACTTGTTGTAAGTGATGTAAAAGATATGAAGAACAAAGCTTTTGATACTTTTACTTCAAAAAAATCAATTACCAAAAAAGCAAACAAAATTGCTTCAAAAAAATCAATTACAAAAGCAATCAATGAGATTACTGCAAAAATTCCTTCAAGATTAAATCTTCCCAGCAAGGATGAAATCCAGGGACTGATGACAGGAGTTGACGGAATTAATAAAAAGGTAGACAAATTAAACAAACTTTATGCATAAAACATTTAAATTTTCTCAATTACTGAGTTGGGATTAAAAAAAATTTGAATGTTTCAATATTAGCTAAAAAAAAGGAGATAAAAATGCTTAAAATTAAAAAATATGCAAATGGACAATTTTTCGATACTATTAACAAAAAATACATCAAAGTGGCAACCTTAAAAGAGATGATTCAAAAAGGCGAAAAAATTAAAGTTACTTTGACAAAAACAGGTAAAGATATTACTGCTTCTGTTGTTGAACAGTTATCAAAGAAATCTGATGCCCCAAAGACCAAGAAGGGTAAAAAAGTAGGCAAGAAGAGTTCTGCAAAGAGTAAAAAAGCTCCTTTTCTCAATACTGAAAGTCTGAAAAAATGGGCAGGGAAAATTATTGACAAAAGGGTAAATCAGGTATTGGAAACAGTTAAATTACCCAACAGGAAACAGATTGAAGAGCTTGATGCCAATATTAAGGCGTTGAATAAAAAAATAGATAAACTTGAAATGCTCCAGAAGAAAAAAGCTGCAAAAGCAAAAACTGCAAAAGAAACCGCAGCACCTGAGGCAAAAAAGGCAAAGACAACAACTGCCAAAACTGACACTGCACAAACTGTTACAAAATGAGGATCAAAATAACCTGTCAGAAGTATCTGAATATTTCTGACAGGTTAAAAAATCATCTGTGGGGAATAAATGCACCATATTAAAAAATATGCAAACCGGAAATTATATGACAGTACTGACAAAAAATATATTTCCATGAATCACCTCTCTGAACTGATCAAACAGGGAGAAGACATTATTATTATTGATAATGAAACAGGCAAAGACCTGACTGCGTCCATTGTTTCAAGCCTTATTGCCAGGACAAAGGATCAGGCTGAAGAGACAGTATCATCAGGTATGCTTATCAGGATGTTTCGAAAAGGCGGAGCAACACTGACTGATTACACAAAAAAATACACATCTTTGTGGCAAAAGTCCTTTACCATGGCTGAAGATGAGCTTGACTCCTTTGTAAAAAAACTAATCAGCGAGAAAGAGATTTCAAAATCCGAAGGCAGCAGAATCAGAAGAGATATTACTGGATTTACAAAAGCCATGAAAAAATGGATCTCCAGCACAATTGACCGACGGATTACTGAAGTTATGGATGTTATGAACCTTGCCACCAGGGATCATGTTAATCAATTGGAGACAAGGATCTCGTTATTGGAAGAGAAACTTGAAACCTTTGAGCTTCTGCAGAAATCCAATAAATAAAAAATATGATGAAAGACAAAGATAAAATACAGGATAACAAGAGGCAAAATGATAAATACGATGACTTGTTTCTTGTATTAAAACGCTCTTTACAGACCTTTCAATCCAAAAGGCTCAGCAGCACCTATGAAGATATCAAGCAGAATCCTGAGTATGCATTAATCGGTGATTTCTTTTTTAATAAATTGTATGCTCCGGAAGATTTTACCTTCAGAGACACCAGTATAAAAAAACTGCATGCAGCCCTGGATGGTAAAATTTACAAGGGAATGGTTACAGGAGTTACCAAAGTTATTGAACTCCATGAACTAAGTGATTCACTTGATGATTTAATGGTGCATAAAATGATTGAATCTGGTATTAATGAAGAGATGACAATGGAAGAATACCAGAAAATTTATAAAGCCCTTGATAATTATGATCAAAGAATTTATCAGATCAATCTGGGTGCCGAAGTAACCCGGATATTCCATAAATTAAGTCGCAAATGGATTGTGGGTATATCCCTTAAAACCGTTAAAACTGCAGCCATGGTATTCAATATCAAACCTGTTATCGATTTCGTTTATGAGGGTTATACATCTTTTAAAAAAATTAAAAATATTGATTATTTTATAGATACGGTTCTGGAACGTGAAATCGCATGGCACAATGAAATCTGGGAAAGCTGAAATTTAAAGGTGATTGCTTTATGAAAAGAGCATTGGTCCTTGCCGGTGGAGGAGCGAGAGGCTCCTTTCAAGCTGGAGTATGGAAGTATCTGGTCCAGATAGGCTGGGAACCCGATATAATATGCGGGACATCCATAGGAGCTATTAATGCTGCTGGAATTGGTTCAGGAATGGATGTAAACACTATAATCCATTTATGGACAACCTATAACCGGCGAAGAATGTACCGTCTCAATTTATTGCAATTTGCTGCATATCTTTTCTCGAAACGTGCAATAAAACCTCTGCTTGATACAAAACCACTGAAAAAAATACTCCATGACAATCTGGATTTTACGGCTTTAAAAAAGAGCAAAACCAAAATCATTATAACAGCGGTAAATATGCTTACAGGTCATCCTGAATTTTTTAATCAAAGCCAGATTCAACTTGAACACATTCTTGCATCCAGCGCCATGCCCCTGCTTTTTCCATGGCAGGAGATAAACGGCGAACCCTATTGGGATGGAGGCGTTATGGTCAACACGCCAATTGCCCCTGCCCTTGATTTTGGAGCAGATGAAATTATTGTTGTTCTGCTTTCACCTGTGAGTCATAAAAAACTTACACAGCCAGACACTGTTTTAAAGGCAGGAGAACATCTGTTTGAGCACTTGCTTGCAGGCTCATACCAGGCAAATCTCATGAATTCCAAAATTAAAACTAACTTTCAACCAAAAATTATCACACTTGCACCTTCAAAAATGCTGGGGTTTAGATCATTATTGAACTTTTCAAAGGCACAGGCCAATCAACTTGTTGAAGAAGGCTATAACACAGCGGGCCGGGAACTCAAAAACAAATTATTTAATGCAAAGGAATAAAAACAATGTTACCTGATTATTTTGAATTTACACTCCCTACTAAATTAATATATGGTATTGGTATTCTTGACTCCATTGAAGATGCCGTTGCAAAATTTAAAAACAAAAAAGTCCTGCTGGTAACCGATGAGATACTTGTTAAAGCAGGACCGGTTGATAAAGTAAAAAAAGGTTTTAAAAAGGCCGGAATCAAAATTACAGCCACTTTTGATAAAGTTCCTCCCAATTCCACAATAAAAACTGTCCAGGATTGTGCAGCTCTGGGGCAAAAGAAAAAATGCGACATGGTGATTGCTGTAGGCGGAGGCAGTGTCATTGATACAGCCAAAGTGGCTAATTTACTGATGGTAAAAAAAGGCAAAGTCCAGGATCATATGGGGGCTTATCTTCTTGATGCTGCTGACACTCTTTTGCCGTTTATTGTTATTCCAACCACTGCAGGAACAGGATCAGAAGTAACAAAGGTTGCTGTAATTGCAGACCCTGATAATGATGTCAAGCTGCCTTTTGCCGAAGAACAATTCCTTCCTGACCTTGCCATACTTGATCCTGAAATGACTGCTACCATGCCGGGAAGGTTAACTGCCTATACTGGAATGGATGCTCTTGTACATGCCATTGAAGCATATGTGGATAAAGAGTGGTCGCCTGCTTCAGATGCTTTGGCCCTGCATGCAATTAAACTTATCAGTGAAAACATTCTTCTGGCGTGCAACAAGCCTGACGATTTACAGGCAAGAGGTGCAATGCAGGTTGGCAGCTTTCTTGCCGGAGTTGCCTTTTCCCACTCAATGGTTGGCATGGTCCACGGCATTGCCCATGCTCTTGGCGGTGTTTATCATATCCCCCACGGGCTTGCAAATACCCTTATCCTGCCTGAAGTTATGGAATACAATCTTGATGCCCGTCTTGAACGGTATGCAGATATTGCTCTTGCCATGGGTGTCTCCTTTCCAAACATAATCAGCGACAGTCAGAGCGTTATTAAATCAGGAGCACTGGATCTATTTACACGGGCTATCCATAAAACCAATATTGAGTCTCTAAAAGATCTTGTTGACTCCAATGCTCATAAAGTGAGAGATTTTACCATTAAAAAACTTGAGAATCTTGGATTTGTAGATGGATGGATTCGCAGACAGGCTGCTCTCGCAGGAATTGAAAAAATCAGAATTTTGAATCGGCAGCTTGCCTTCCTCACCCAGATGCCCTTGAATTTGAAGGAAGCCGGCGTAGACGACAACCTTGCAAAGATTGAACAGCTTGCTGACACAGCAATGGAAGATGGTTCCATGCTTTACAATCCAATAGAACCGGAGAGGGATGCTGTGATTAAAATTGTCAAAAAAGCTTTTAATTCAAAAGACAAACCTCTTAAAGTATCCAGAGAAGAGCTGAAATCTGCTGATGAAAAACGCCAAAAAAGCAAAAAGCTTGCAAATGTTTTCTCTTCTGACAAAATGCTTTATGAGATACTGGGTGAATTTTATGATGTTTTAAAAAAAGACCCTAAAATAGGCCCATCTATTCAAAATACCAATCTGTGTATTCAATTTCAGTATAAAAACCCGGAAGCTTCCATCACCATTGATGCAACCGGTAAAACAATAAAAATTATTCAGGGAGATTTTAAAGGTAAGCCTCAGGTTACAATGAGTATGAATGCTGATTTTGCCCACAAATTCTGGCATGGCAAAGCCAACCTTGTTACTGCCCTTACCAGAAGACAGGTTACAGCAAAAGGCAATGTCCCCAAGACTTTAAAACTTCTGCCCATACTGAAACCAGCTTTTGAATTATATCCGCAAT
>JBDLIV010000147.1:0-4999 GCA_039714675.1 Thermodesulfobacteriota bacterium | reverse complement strand
CCTTAAAAGATTTTTGTGTTGCAATATCAAGCATGGCATCTCCTCTGTAATTTATTGATTTTCCCGTCTTGCAGTTAATGCATCGGTTCTTGCTCTGAATCTGTCATTCATTGTTCCAAGGGCATTGGAACTTTGAGTTGCAATATTAATGGTTTCCTGTGATATCAGGGCATAGGTTTCAAATGCCTGTTCATAGGTTTGACATGCCTCTTCAAGGGCTTCAATGTTTACTGTCATGCTCTGGCTCATTTTTGCACCTTTAATTGCAGCATTGCCAATGACATTGGCAGTATCTTTCATTGTTTCAGCAGCAGATTTCTGCACCATATCAAGGTGCTGCATCGTCTCCATCTGCTGTTCAGCTGCAACCCGTACAGCAAGGGCATTTTTAACAGCTGTGGAAAGAATCATGTCAGTTCTCTGGACAAGCCTTCTTACAAGATGGGAGTTTCTCACCATCATCTCGCCGCCAAATCTTGTCTGAAGATTTGAGTTGTCAATGGTCTGCAGATCCACCACAGCCATGGCAAGATCACTGGTCAGGGTTGTCAAGGCTTCTTTGGCTCTTGGATCTTCAATGGTTTTAAGATGCTCCATAAGTTTTTGCCAGATGATCTGTCCAAGATAGATCTCTTCCTGCAGCCTTGGCTGGATCTCTTTTAAGGAGTCACAAATTGTGGAGAGTTCTGAAGCATCAAAGGCCACCTGGTCAGCTTCATTTCTTAAATGGTCGCGGATGCCGTCAATGGTGGAGTTAACAGTCTCCCTTCGTTCAGCAATAACTTTTAAAATTTCATCACCTTTGGGAAACCGGTTTACGGTTTTTGTGAACAGACCCAGCATTTTTTTTTGAAAAGTCATCTCTGTTCTTGCAACCATGGTTGGATTTACCTTGTCAAGTTCTGTCTTGATTGCAAGGATATTTTTACCAACAGGAGAGGAGTCATCTGTTGCAACATTTTTAAGGACATTGCCCATTTTCCTGTCATAAAGAGTAACCTGGGCCTGGGTTTGATCCATGATTTCCTGTCCCAGCCCGAAAACAAAATTACCAAGCTGCCAGTCAGAAGGTTCAAGTTTTACTTTTTCAACAAATTCATCAGCTCTCTTTTCAAGACCCTGAATATCTTCAACAGTAAGGTGTTTTGGCTGTACCGGCTCAAGATTATCAGGGGTCTGAACTGCAGTTAAAGCACCCTGGCCGGAAGCTTCGGTAATCTCATCAAGTATGGGGGCTTTTGCCTGGCTGGCAACTCTTTGAAGGTCTTTAGTCATATCAGTCATGTTAAATTCTCCTTGAAATGCTCTATAGTTTTATTTTGCTGTCGATTAAAATTGTGTGATACTAATCTATCCGGAAAATTTACCTGCAAGGAAATTAGCCATGGTTTTGAATTCTGCAGTCTCATTTTTTTCCACAATATCCCTTGAACGGTTGGAAATTTCATGCAGGCTTTTTATGGTTTTTTCAAATATAGCAAACTGGTTCTTTCTGCTCTCCAATGAAAGATCTAAATACTCCTTAACAGTTTTGTAAAGATGATTTTTACCAATTTTTTTAATTTCATAAGTAAGGGTTTCACCGGGATATCTCTCCATCATGGCAGGTGTAATCATGGTTAAATCATCAATAACAGCCTCTATTGTGGTTGTCATTTTACTGGGGAAATCTCTATCCTTTCTCATCAAAATATTAAGGCTTAATAGCGAATCCATAATGGATTTAAGTTCATTTTCGACAGAATTTTCAGGTTTTGAAGCAGAAGTATCCGAAGTGCTGTTCTCTGGCCTACTCTCCTCATTTTTACTCTTTTTTTTCATAATGGCAAAGCCTATGACGGCAATAAGAATGATTACTGCTGCAATGCTCATTGTCATTGTATTGCTCCTTGATTAAGGTTGTAATATAAAGGTATCTATTCTATAATCTGATTATATAACTACATATCATGCTGCCTGAACTAATGCAAAATACTTTTTACAGCAAACATTGAGTTTGTTTTCTGAAATATTGACTTCCAGCGTTTAATATGCACTTTATAGAGTATAAATAATCTGTTTTTAAAAAAGGATATATTATTATGAAACCAATAAAAATTATAATAATTCCAATGGCTGTAATGGTAATTACAACTGCTTTCATAACAGGGTGTGCATCAAGCAGATCAGGTCAGGTATATTCACGGGATGAGGCAAGGCAGGTGCAGACTGTAGAAAACGGTACTGTAGAGTCTGTAAAAGAGGTAATGATTGAAGGCACTAAAACTCCCATTGGTGCTGCAGCAGGAGGTGTTACAGGTGGTGTTGTCGGCAATACCGTAGGAAGTGGATCCGGTAGAGCTATTGCCACTGTGATTGGAGCTCTTGCCGGGGCTGCAGCAGGTTCAATGGCAGAAGAGGGAATTACAAGGAAACAGGGACTTGAAATTATTGTAAGAAAAGATTCCGGCCAGACCATCGTGGTGGTTCAAGAGGCAGACGTGCCGATTGCTGTTGGAGAGAGAGTTAGAATTATTACTGCTCCAGAAGGTACAACCAGAGTATCAAAGTAGTATTTCACCCATCCACTTCGTCGCTGCAAAATTGTTCCAAATTAGAATAGTGGCCTCATGTACTTTAATACACTCCTGTTTCAAAATCTTTTGCTTCTTGTATATGGGCAACTTTTTATTCAAATACAAGTTTTTGATCAGGCCAAAACTTATAATTGCTTTTTAAATTTTCATGATTACCTTTGCATCCTTAGTAGATAGAAACAGGATATTAACAGGAGAATCATGAAAAAAAATATAGAGTATAATGAAAAATTAAGAAATGTTGCCATCATTGCCCATGTTGACCATGGCAAGACCACACTTGTTGATGCAATGTTCAAGCAGAGCGGGCTTTTCAGGGAAGGTCAGGAAGTTGATGACCGTCTCATGGACAGCATGGATCTTGAAAGAGAACGCGGTATTACCATTGCCGCTAAAAATTGTTCTGTAACCTGGAAGGGCGTTAAAATCAACATTATTGATACCCCGGGTCATGCAGATTTTGGCGGTGAAGTGGAGAGAGCTCTCTCCATGGCAGACAGTGCAATTCTTCTTGTTGATGCATCTGAAGGACCTTTGCCCCAGACTCGTTTTGTTCTTAAAAAAACCTTTGAATCCAATCTTCCTGTCATGGTTATTATCAATAAAATTGACCGTAAAGATGCAAGGCCTGATGAAGTTCTTGATATGATATATGATCTTTTTATTGATCTTGATGCAACAGAAGAGCAGCTTGATTTTACATATCTTTATGCTGTCTGCCGTGATGGTATTGTGAAAAAAGAGTTGGATGATGATGTTGATAACCTGCACATTTT
Organism: Thermodesulfobacteriota bacterium; assembly: GCA_039714675.1. Lineage (GTDB taxonomy): Bacteria > Desulfobacterota > Desulfobacteria > Desulfobacterales > Desulfobacteraceae > Desulfobacula. The sequence continues at coordinate 1,647 of JBDLIV010000147.1, read as the reverse complement.
ATTTGATCTTATTGTAAAAGAGATGCCGGCACCAGCCTTTGATCCTGATGCCCCGTTTCAAATGCTGGTTTCAGATCTTGGATACTCTGATTATCTTGGCAGGCTTGCCATTGGAAAAATATTCAACGGCAGTGCCAAAGCCAATGAAAATCTGGTGTGCTTAAATGAAACAAACAGACATTTACCCCTGAAAGTATCCAAACTGCAGTCCTATATCGGGATGAGTCTTGTGCCTGTTGAACATGCCCAGGTTGGTGATATTATTGTTTTATCCGGCATAGAAGATGTTAAAATAGGAGATACAATCTGTACAAAGCTTGAACCTGTTCCACTTAAAAGAATTACTGTGGATGAACCCACGGTCTCCATGCAGTTTTCAATTTCCAACTCCCCTTTTGCAGGACGCGAAGGCAAACTTGTTCAATCCAGGAAAATCAGAGAGCGCCTTTTAAAGGAGACTTTGATGAATGTTGCCATTGAAGTGCAGGAGAGTGATAAAGATGAAAGCTTCACAGTAAAGGGAAGAGGTGAACTCCAGCTTGCTATTTTGATAGAGACCATGCGAAGGGAGGGGTTTGAACTCTGTGTGGGACGCCCAAGAGTTATTTATAAATATGAAAATGGGAAAACTCTGGAGCCCATAGAACATCTGTTTGTGGATTGCGGAGAAGATTTCCTTGGCGTTGTCACAGAAAAACTCTCCATTAGAAAAGGCAAAATGCTTAATCTTGTGAATAATGGCAAGGGCAGGGTTAGAATTGAATTTTCAATTCCATCAAGATCTTTAATCGGTTACAGGGATGAGTTTATGACTGATACAAAAGGAACCGGAATCATGAATTCATATCTTTCAGGGTATGAAGAGCATAGAGGAGCATTTCCTGTTCGATATAACGGGTCAATTGTTGCAGACCGGCAGGGCAAAGCTGTGCCATATGCACTCTTTAATCTTGAACCAAGGGGTCATATGTTTATTGCGTCGGGCACTCCTGTTTATGAGGGCATGATCATTGGAGAACACAATCGCCACCAGGATATTGATGTTAATGCCTGCAAGGAGAAAAAACTGACCAATATGCGGGCTTCAGGCAAAGATGAAGCTGTTATATGTTCACCTGTAAAAGCCATGACCCTTGAGCAGGCCATTCATTTTATTCAGGATGATGAGATGGTGGAAGTGACACCCCTGTCCATTCGTATCAGAAAAAGCGTTTTAAATGCTTCCCAGCGTCAGGTTCTGAAAGCAAAACAGAAAAAGAAAGATAAATCATAAAGCTGTTCAAAAAAATCGACAGGTTGTTATGGAATTAGGGAAATTGATATTTTGCGTGTGACCTTTAGGTTGTAACAGCCTGTTTAAGATTTGTTTTATAACAAATTATGAGGATATGTAAAAAACAGGATTTTAAGGGGATCAAAGGATTTCAACTTGGTAGATCTCTGTTTGGTTCTCCCATTATGACAGTCTATTGTTATGTGTTTGGCAATGTCATGATAGATGCAGGGTTTTCCCATATGCAAAAAGAAGCTCTTGAAATAGCCAAAGAACATAATATCAAAAGAGTATTTTTAACCCACCATCATGAAGATCACAGCGGCAATGCAGCAATAATTAAAAGAGAAGTTGATGCAGATGTATATGGTCAT
>JBDLIV010000146.1:0-4999 GCA_039714675.1 Thermodesulfobacteriota bacterium | reverse complement strand
TCCAGGATAACTATTTCAGGAACCACCAATAGGAATAATCAGGGTATGAAGCTTAGAATTAAAAAATATGCAAAAAAATTAAAAGAAATACAATAAAAGAAAGAAGGTAAATAATTCTTATGGACAGTTCACTAGCATTATCAACAACCACATTTATTTATGCACTGGCCTCAATTTTTTATATTGGGTCATTTGCCTTTAAACAACAATTTCTTGCCAAAATCGGGTTTGTAGTTCTTATCATTGGTTTTTTAGACAATACTCTTGGCATTATTTTAAGATGGATCGAATCTTACCAGATGGGATACGGACATGCTCCCTTTTCCAATATGTATGAATCATTAGTGTTTTTTTCCTGGACTGTTGCCATTCTTTATATCTTTGTTGAGCTTAAGTATAAGGAGAGTATAATAGGGGTATTTGCATCTCCTTTGATATTTCTTGCCATTGCATATGCTTCTCTCTCTCCTGATATCAGCAGCAAGATATCACCTTTAATCCCGGCCTTAAAAAGCAATTGGCTCATTGCACATGTCATAGCTTGTTTTCTAGGTTATGCCGGGTTTGCCGTGGCATTCGGCTTCAGTATTATGTATTTTGTAAAACCCCAGGATCCTGATGCTAAATCCATATTTGCAAAGCTTCCTTCCTGGGAACTTATAGATGAATTAACTTATCAAATGGTTGTTTTTGGATTTTTATTTCTTACCATCGGCATTATTACCGGTGCTGTATGGGCAAATTCAGCCTGGGGTAAATACTGGAGCTGGGATCCTAAAGAGACATGGTCTCTTATTACATGGTTTGTCTATGCCATTTTTATGCATTTAAGAATGATGAAAGGGTGGCATGGGAAAAAACTTGCCTTGGTATCCATTACAGGTTTTGCGGCTGTTATTTTCACCTATTTTGGAGTTAATTATCTGCTTTCAGGACTTCACAGCTACGCCTGACAGGTGCAAGAGCTAAATATATCGGATTGTGACTTCAGGCATCAGAAGGTGAGCTCAGAAAGTATGTCATCACTACCGCACTTCCGGTTAATAAAGCACACAACCAAAAAGCTATGCTGAATGTTCCGGTTATATCAGCCAAGAATCCAGCAACTGCAGGTCCTGTAATCTGTCCTGCCCCAAAAAACAGCGTAATAAATCCAAAAGCTTTTACAGCCTTGTCCGGCCCTGCATAATCACCAACAGCGGCCGACATAATTGTCGGGATACTCCAAACGGCTATACCGAAAATACCGATTGATGCATATAAGAATGTATTTGGAAGATTGGCAGCTACCAATGCGTATGAGATTGTAAATAAAGTGTATACAAACATTATGCCAGTTTTACGCCCCAGCCTGTCAGACAGCCATCCGAACAAAGGGCCTGAAAAGATTGAAAGTGCTCCGACAACAGCCCAAAAATTACCAGCCGTATCCTCACCAAACCCTCTTTCATTGATCAAAGTTGTAACAATAAATGTGGCATAGACAACATATGTGGCGCCAAAAAGAGAATAAATGCTGCCCAGATGCACCATAGTCCTCTTATAGGACTTTTTTCCTTTTATTGGGTCTTTAACTGAAGGCACAGGAGCAGTTTCTGTTTTTCCTAAAGGGGAGAGGCCTTTTTCTCCAGGGTCATTACGTAAAAAAAATCCTGCCATAAAAGCAATAAAAATTGATATAATACCTATGGTCAGCCAGCCGGTACGCCACCCTTCTGAACCCATAGTGGAATTAATCCATGGAATGTACATTCCTGTAAACACAATTGCAATTCCGTTTCCCGACAACATGGTTCCTGCTGCCCGTCCCCTGTTACTTTTCAGAAACCAATGGGAAACAAGTCCCATCATAGGGACATTGGCAAGACCTGACCCAATTCCAGTGGTTATATAAAGTGCCATGATTCCGGTGAATCCATTGGCTTTACTGATAAATATCATGGAACAACCTACCAGAATAAGCCCCAAAGAAATTGTCCATCGGGAGCCAATGAGCCTTGCAATAATACCAGCCAGAACCACTGAAATCATATATCCCACAAAGTTACCGGTGCCAATAAGCCCCATTTGGGAATAACTTAAACTCAGGGATTTGCCCATGGAAGGTAAGAGCATCCCCAAAGAAAACCGGCCTAGACCTAAACAGGAGAAAAGGACAGCCATACCTGTCAAAGCGATAATCCAAGCGTAATGTAATCTCCTGTTGACATCTGAAACTTGACTGTTATCCTGCTGAGTTATAGGCATTTATTGGTATCTTCCTGACACTGCAATTCCTTTGTCTTCTCTGAAAGTCTTCTTTCTCTCCTGTCTAGTGCTTCACGATTTCTACGATGGTCTTCCTCTGTCACCAGTTTTAAGGGAGGTATTTCAACAGGTCTGTTATTGTCATCCAAGGCTACAAAAGTGAGATATGCGGATGCCAGGTGGGTTTTGACACCAGCCATAAGATCTTCTGTCTCAACTCTGGCTCCGACTTCCATTGATGTCCGGCCGGTCATGTTAATTGCAGCTTTTATGGTGACAAGATTCCCTATAAATGCAGGTTTATGAAAATCCAACCGGTCAATAGATGCTGTGACGCAGACTTTACGGGTATGCCTTGTTGCAGCTACAAGGGCAGCGTTATCTATCTCCTTCATAATGACGCCACCATGGACAATTCCTGCGGGATTGGCATCTCCCGGAAGCATTATTCTTGATATGGTTATGCTGGAATCTTTCGCACACTTTTGTGTTTCCATATATACTCCTCCTTTTTAAATTTTATTCCATATTTTTTTGCTTTTTCCGATTTTTTTCTGAACATTTTCCCATGTCCCGGTGGTAAGGAATGATTCATCATACCGTTCCACCATATTGATAAACATGTCAAATGGAACAGTAAAAGAAAGTTCATCTGTTTTGAAAAATTTTCTTGCCGACGGGTCCCAGCCACCCACTACAGCTTTAGTCTGTCCCTTTTCAAGATAATGCCTTGGCCATATGACAAGGCTCCCGCAGGCAGCACTCCAGGGAGATGCAACAACTTCAGGATCATTTGTAACAAAGGTAGCAAGCTGGTGAAGACCGCAAAGTGATTCAGGCCTTGCAAAAAAGGTCACAAACAGTGGTTTTTCATTTCCTGTAAATTTGCCTACAGGTTTGAAGACACAATATTTCCCTAAAGCAGGCGGCGGGTCAACATATTCAAACATTTGCCTTAAACTGTCCTGGGAGTCACAATATAGTTCACCTTTCATCCTTCCAGGGGTACCTGTTGAAACGTAGTTAATAATGGTTTCTGCCTGAGGTTTATTAAACCCAAGCCAGAAAGCTCCACCAGGACATCCGAACTGTTCAGCGGAAAAATAGGCGCATGATTTCTTTTTTCTTGCAAGCCATATTTTTCCGATAACGCATGAAAAAGATCCAAAAACTTCCTGCCAGTTAATTTTATTGTTTTTCTCTTTTTCCCGGGTTGGAAGATCAGACATGTCCGGCGAAAATCCTTCCAAAGGTTTTGCATCTGTATAAAACATGCCCATGGGCTCTTCATCAAGCCCAAGAATGTCTAAAAAAGATTGGAGTTTGTTCATTTTTTATAACCTCCTATGGTGAACCAAAGTCTGAACAGTTATTAAATAGCCCACACTAATTTCTATCTATTAAGTTAAACCATTTGCTTGTAAAATTCCAATAAATTATATTTTTGCTACTATTGATTAACAGCTGTATCTCTTTTGGATTCCTGTTATAAGTAAAGGAAGCAAAGGCGGTCCAACATTGGCATGTAAGATTCCTGCTACTGTACTGGCTGCAAAAGGGTCGTGTTAAGGGGCATAATCCGCTTGCAGCAATTTATAATGTTGATTCCTACTACCAAAAAATAAAAAAACCTTAACAAAATAACAATATCAATTATTCTGAAAAGTACCAGCAAATATCCAGATTCAACTGAATTTGTCTTGACAAGAAAACCAGATATTAATATAGATTAACGCAATTTGTAGATATCATGACAAGACAGTTTGGTTTTGTTGTTTTTGTGATGGAAAAAGTCTAAGTTTTTTAGCTTGGATATAATGGTTAAAGTATCATCAACATTTTAACTTGATGGAGTTTTCATGAGTAAAATAGAAAACAAAGCTGAAAATGGCTCCACAAGGAGCGCAAGGAAAAAGAAAGCAAAAGGTAAAAAAGATGACAAAGGCTTAGGCCAGGGTATCATCTTATTTGTTATTGCATTTGTTGTATTCTTTGCAGGCAGCTCTCTGCTGTTTCCTAAACTGCTTTATTCAAAAAAAGATCAACCCTTTAACTTTGATCACTATCTTCATACATATGAAGCAGGGGATTGTGATGCATGTCATTTTGTAAGAAAAGACGGAAGTTTTTCCGGGATACCAAAATTAAAAACGTGCATGGAGTGTCATCCTGATAGTGCACCCCTTGGTGTAACAGAGGATGAAGCTGTGTTTGTGGAAGAGTATCTGGCAAAAGGGAAAGAAATCCCCTGGTTTGTATATGCAAAGCAGCCTGACTGTGTCTTTTTCTCCCATGCTGCACACACTGATGCTGCTGCCGGCATGGATTGTGTAGATTGTCATGGTCATATTGAAGATACAAAAACTTCAAGGCCCTATGAAGAAAACAGGATTACAGGCTATAGCCGTGATATCTGGGGTAAAAATATCTTTGGAATTAAAAAGAATTCCTGGGATCGCATGAAGATGGATGACTGCGCAGAGTGTCACAAAAAGGAGACAGGCCATCAGGGTTATTGTTTCCAGTGTCACAAGTAAAAACCAAAACATGAGACTTTAAACTTTATTGAGGAATTATATATGAAAGTTGACAGAAGAAGCTTCTTGGGATTGGGACTTGGCGCAGCTGCCGGTGTTGCAGTATCACCTGTGGGTTTGAAACTTACAGATGATTCTTCCATCTGGACCCAGAACTGGCCATGGACTCCTGTCCCTGTTGACGGAAAAGTAAATTATGAAAAATCGGTGTGCAC
>JBDLIV010000145.1:0-5020 GCA_039714675.1 Thermodesulfobacteriota bacterium | reverse complement strand
AATCAAGTAAAAATTTAATCAGGTAAAGTTTTAAGCATGTCTAACATCTGGCAGTACAGGCAGTGTTTTAATAAAAATCAGATATGCCATTATCTCCACTGAAATGATTCCAACGGTAATCATAATTTCAGCAAAAGAGGGAAAATAATGCCAGTTGGCTCCAGGACTGAATCCAATCAGGAATGCATTAAATCGATAGACTGAACCTGCCAGTACCAGAGACGCACCTGATACAAACAGATATTTTGACTGGTTTTTTTTCTCTTGTGACGATAATATGATTAAAGGAAAGATAAACAACAGGTTCTCAATTATAAACATCAGACTTTGAAGATTAAAATTGAATATCAAACCTAATTTTCCTTTGAAGATCAAATCACCAAAACGGATAATTAAAAACGCAATCAGCAGTTTTGGAATTACTCCTGATAATTTTGCAAGCAGGGGTGTTTCAAGTGGTCTTTTAAGCGTGACCGATGAAAACAGAGATTCAAAAATTACCATGCCAAAACCCATCATAATGGCTGATATTAAAAACAGCAGTGGCAGAAAACCTGTCTGCCATAAACCTGATAATTTATCTCCTGCAATGATCATCAAACTTCCAAGGGATGATTGATGCATTGTCGGCAGTAAAACTCCAAGTGCAATAAAAATAAACATTACTGAATTAATTTTTTTCAGTGTTTTCTCCTGCCCCGGTTTTTCAAAAAAGGCAGGGGAAAATTCCAGCCACATTACAAGAACATAAGTTGCAATACATGCTGCAACTTCAAACATTACAGAATTTGTATTGGAATACCACGGCAGAAAAATATTATACATCTGCCAGTACCTGCCAACATCAAAAAATATGGAAACAGTTGCAAGTGTATAACCAAACATGCTTGCAAGCAGTGCCGACCTGACAAGAGGGTGGTACTGTCCCTTGTTAAACACATAAACCAGGATTGCCATGGCATATCCGCCGCAGGCAATGGCAGTTCCTGTTACAACATCATAAACAATCCACATTCCCCATGGATATCCGTCACTCATATTTGAAACTGCACCGATTCCATACATAAACCGCTTGGCTATAAATACAAGAGCAACGATAGACAGCAATAAAAGAATAAAGAACGGCAGGGTGAAAATTTTTCCTTTAATAGGTTTTAATTCGCTCATATTTATTCTCCTTTATCTTCTGCTTTTGCAGCTTTATAGGTTGTAAATGCAAGTCCTGCAAACAGGGCAATAGGAGCGATCATGCCTTTATATAAAGTATGCTGCAGCCCTTCGGTTTTTGAAGCATTTGAATAATCAGGCAGTTTAGGAAGACCTAAGTTTTCAAATGGTACAGCTGATAGAATCAGGTATTGAGTGCCTCCACCCTCTTTTTCTCCATATACATAATTTATATATTTTTTAACCGGGTTGTTTTTTGATCTTTTACCGGTAAGATCACCAACAGGATATTTATAATTACTCTTTTCAGGCAGAGTCAGTCTGTTTTTTGCCTCTTTTAAAATATCTGAAAATTTTCCAAAAACAGCAGCTCCGGTAGGACAAAAATCACAGCAGCCTGGAATCTTTCCTTTTGCCTGAACATGCTGACACATTTCACACTTGATAATTTCAGGAAATGCAGCATCATATTCAAATTTGGGGATTAAATAGGGACATGCAACCTGGCAGTAACGGCAGCCAATACATGCATCTGAATTCCAGGATACAATTCCGCTTTTTTCATCTTTTGTTAAAGCAGATGCAGGACATGCCGAGACACAGTTTGGATCAACACAATGCATACAGGCTTTTTTAAAAAAGCTGTATCCATCTTTACTCTCTTTGCCATCTTTATTCTTTTTACCATTACTCTCTTTATCGATTCCATCACCATCTCTATAAATTTGAATCTTGTTCAATGCAAAATTATAAGGATCAAAATCTGTATTAGATTTGTCAGAAGGTTGTGAAAATAATTTATTATAATTCTGACAGGCCATTTCACAGGTTTTACACCCGATGCACAAGGTGGAGTCATACAAGATTCCAACAGCTTCAGAAGAGACGTCTTTTTTTGCCCTTGCAAAAACATTGTCAGGAACAGCAGCTGTTACAGCGCCGGCGGAGAGTACTTTTAGAAAATCTCTACGATCAACTTTCATGTTTCCCTCCTTATTATTTTTCTATTTCTGTCTCTTCTTTTTTAAGCGTTTTAGTTACTTTTACTCCAGCAGTAAGTGCAGCTCCTGCAACCACTCCTGCAATAGCAGCTCCGCCGGCGTTCATTCCTTTGCCCTGTTGGCCTCCTCCTACTTTTGGATATGTTACAGGTGGAATAACAGAATCAACGGTTTGATGCAGTGGCTTTTCAAATCCGATTCCTTTTTCAGTACAGCCAAAACATGGGTGACCAGTACCAACCGGCCAGGCATTGGAGCCAACATCACCATACAATTGGACCGGGCAATTGGCATGTGTTTCAGGTCCTTTACATCCAAGCTGATATAAGCACCAGCCCTGTCTGTGACCTTCATCTCCATATTTTACAGCAAATCTGCCAGCATCAAAATGGGGGCGACGTTCACAGTTTTCGTGAATCAGAGTGCCATAGGCGAATTTGGGTCTGCCTTTGCTGTCAAGTGCGGGGAGCTTTTGAAGAGTGAGATAATAAAGCACAGTGGATAATAAATTATAAGGACTTGCAGGACAGCCAGGCAAAGTTATAACAGGTTTGTCTGTGATAATTTCAGGAACACCCTTTGCTCCTGTGGGATTTGGCTTGGAAGATTGAAGTCCTCCCCATGAAGCGCAGGAGCCAATAGCTACAACAGCAGCAGCTTTTGGTGCGATATCTTCAAGAATGGAGAGTGCGGTTTTCCCGCCTATTTTACAATAAACACCATTATCTTTAGTTGGAATTGAACCTTCCACCACAAGAATAAATTTACCTTTATTTTCTGTTATGGATTTGTGAAGAGCTGCTTCTGCCTGGTGACCGGCACCAGCCATTAATGTTTCTGAGTAATCAAGGGAAATAAGATCGAGAATGAGATGTTCAACGGTTGGATGTGTCCCCCGCAGCAGGCTTTCCGTACAGCCGGTGCATTCCTGGAAATGCAGCCAGATTACAGGTGGACGTTTTTTGCTGGTGATAGTATCAGCAATAGCCTCTGCCATGTTTAACGGTAATCCAAGTGTTGCTGCAGTTAGAGTACAGAACTTTAAAAAATCTCTGCGGGCAATACCTTGAAGTTCAGGACTTTCCTGAGCTAGTCCTTTACCTGATGAAGTATTAAAGACTTTTGGCATTTACTTACCTCCTCTATGTAGTGTCCGGCCGAAAACCGCCAGATTTTCCAGACACTGTTTATGTGATAACCTTCCTCCTTCTCTTGACTTTTTAATGTGTACAGTTTGAATAATCCTCTCTTGAACTAAAACAATTCAAAAGATTCAATAAAAACAATGGCTTTTTAATATTGTATAAATTCTTATAAAATAAATATGAGTAATGCAAGGATAAAATGATTTTTTTCTAAAAGTTCTTTAGAATGGGATTTGCTATGGGTAGCTCAACAGATTCTTGGAAGCTGCTCTCCTGTAAGCATATCAACAATTCTGGAACCGCCTATTGCAGTTTCAAGAAAGACTTTCCCAGGGGTTTTATCAGTTACTTCACCAATGATAACAGCATTTTTCCCAAACTCATCTTTCTGTATGATTTCAAGTACTTTTTGGGCATTTTTTTCAGGTACAAATGCTATGAGTTTGCCTTCATTGGCAATATAGAGAGGATCAAATCCGAGAAGTTCACATATTCCCTCTACTTGTGCCTGAATAGGGAGGGATTGTTCAAAAATGGTAATACCAACATCAGACTGAAAAGCAATTTCATTTAGTGAGGTGCCAAGCCCGCCTCTTGTTGGATCACGAAGGACATGAATATTGAAATCGGAATGGACAATTGATTGCACCATTTTATTTAATGGGGCTGAGTCGCTTTGTATATTTGAATCAAATTTCAGGCCCTCCCGTGTACTTAATATTGTAATGCCGTGGTCAGCTATGGTTCCGCTTATGATAATTTTATCACCTGGTTGGGCCTTGTCTCCTGATACATTTACCCCTTTTGGAATTACTCCTATGCCTGAAGTGTTGATGAATATTTTGTCAGCTTTGCCTTTTGGTACAACCTTTGTATCACCGGTTACAATCTTAACACCTGCTTTTTTTGCAGCGTTTGCCATTGTTTTAAGAATTGTTTCAAGATTTTTTTTGGGAAAACCCTCTTCAATAATCAGTGCTGCACTCATATAAAGGGGAATTGCTCCGCACATTGCAACATCATTGACAGTGCCGTTAACAGCAAGATCCCCTATATTTCCGCCGGGGAAAAAAATAGGGTCAACCACATAGGAATCAGTTGAAAAGGCAAGCCTGCTCTCTTTAATATCAAGGACTGCCCCATCATCCTGCTTGGCAAGTTCAACATTATCAAACAGAGGGAGTATCATCTCAGAAAACATGGAGTGTGAAATTTTTCCTCCAGATCCATGGTCAAGTAAAATTTTTTCAACACTCTCTTTTTCAGGGTTTGTATCTAACATAATTTATACCTTTTTTTACTTTTCTGTTATATAAAAAGTTGCAAGTTCCTGGAGCTTTTGTTCAACATCAGCTCTATGGGGAATATGTGCAATGGATGGTTTTTCTGCCAATTTTTCAAAAGCATTTTCCACTTCATCAACAGCAAGTTGAATAGTCATCGCTATATTATCATGGATAATCTGCTCCATACCTTTAAGATCAGGATTTTTAACAAGAAGGGATATGATAATTCTACCTGCTTCTAAAACAGCATTACACACTTCATGGGATTCAAATCCTTCCCTGAAGCGTATTGGTACCAAGATCTCTTTAAAATAATTAAGTAAAAGAAACCTGTCATGGTTTCTAACAGAGGCAGTCAGTAATTGATAAAATACACTTATATCCCAGCTTAATTTTTCAGTATTGCTCATTTGATAATGGG